>CAJWIF010000036.1 GCA_913041135.1 uncultured Flavobacteriales bacterium | reverse complement strand
GTCTTCTATCGACAGCTTCGGTCGCATAGATTTGGAATCCTGACGGTCGATTGTGCTCGTCTTCTTCTTGATTCGAAATTATGAGTGTATCTGAAATTCACGCGTTATTGGCTTTGTTGGATGATCCAGACGATACAGTTTACGTCCATGTTCGGGACCAGCTGATTTCAAAAGGAAACGAGGTGCTGCCGTATGTGGATGCCGAGGTTTCGAAGGCGCCAGATTGCGATGTGTTTATGGGACGGTTGGAACAGTTGCGAGGAGATTTACAGCGGACAGATACAAAGTCAGCGGTGAAGGACTGGAAGAATAGCGAGACGCCCTCACTTTGGGAAGGGGTTCTTCTTGTACAAAGAGCAACGTATCCCGAGATGGATCTAGAAGCTGCTCGCCAAGACTTTGACCAACTCAAGCGTGATGTGTGGCTTGAGTTAAATGATGAGTTGACGGCTTTGGAGCAGGTGCGCATTCTCAATCATATGCTCTTTAGTGTACGTGGAATTGAAAGTGTTCGTAGAGTGCCCCACTTGGCCTCCGACGCTCTGCCCTCATGGGTTTTAAAAGAGAAAAAGGGCAATCCCCTTGGACTTGGTGTTCTCTATCTCTGTCTTACAGAAGCATTGAATTTGCCCCTTCGAGGTGTGAATTTACCGAACCACTTCATTTTGGCGTACTGTGACGAATCCCATGTGCAAGAACGTCCCGCAGCATCGATGCAAGCTGGGATCTTGTTTTATGTGAATCCGTTTAGCAGTGGTGCAGCGATCGGACCTTCGGATGTTGCTGACTTTTTAAGTCACCTTGACCAAAATGAAACGGCCCGACAATGGCGTCCATGCACGTCCCTAGAAATCATTCATCGACTTGTTCAACATGTCGCTTTCTCCTTACGAGAAGCGGGTGAATTGGAACGTGAAAAAGAATTGATTCATTCTTTTGAACCCCTGTTATCCTCTCTTGAGGATGCGGAGGAGCGTTCGAATGATCACCCGCCCATCCGTTAGGACTGTTGCTTGTTGGAGGTAGGCCAACTGCGCGTTGACCTTCTCCGGTAAGATGACCTCGCGATAATACGTCTCGGGATCTTCAGCTGATTCTAGTCGGAAGCCTTCGTCGAATGCTGCGATACTTGCTGGATCCGTTAATCCAGGCCGCACAGTCAAAACGTCTCGTTGTTGTGGTGTATAGAGGTCTACGTATTTCGCGACTTCGGGGCGCGGGCCAACAAGGCTCATATCGCCTTTGACCACATTCCACAATTGCGGCAATTCGTCCAGCTTGGTCTTTCTGAGCCACTGTCCGACCTGCGAGATGCGCGGATCAGAATTTCCCATGGTGATTTGTGGCCCCGGCATGTTTGCTCGCATGGATCGAAACTTGAGTAGAATAAAAGGTCTTCCATGCTGGCCAATACGTTCTTGTCGATACAGCGCGCCACCAGAACTTTCAACGGCTACAATCGCAGCTAGGAGAAGGAAAAGTGGAGAGAGGAGTGCACAGGCAATCAGTGAAATCACAAGATCAATCAAACGTTTCATGCGTGTGGTGTCATGAGTTCACCAACATGATAACACAGTCGCTCAACAATCCAGGTCACATCTTCATCGTCTAGATGGAGATGAATTGGAAGGCTCAGCTGTTCATTGAAACATGCTTCGCTTTCAGGGTAATGTCGCATGTGTTCTCCTCGGTTTCGATGCAATGAGAGCAGCGGCAGTGGAATGAAATGAACATTGGTCGCAATACCGTCTTCTTTGAGTCGTGCCATCAGCGCATCACGCTGTGCCGATTGAAACCTGTTTATGCGGATCGAAAAAAGATGGTATGCGGATTCCCGAGTAGCATCTTTCAACACGGGCAGGGTGCACCACGGAACAGTCTCAAGCGCTTTTGTGTATTGAGCGGCGATTTCCTTCCTGCGATTTAAATGGTCTGGATAGTTCCGCAGCTGGCTCCTGCCAATGGCTGCTTGGATGTCCGTCATGTTGCACTTGTATCCTGCTTCGACAACGTCGTATTGCCACGTGCCGGACTGAGTTTTTTCCAATGCACTCTTGCTTTGACCGTGCAATGACATCGACCGAAACCATGCGGTTGTTTGTTCCAGATCTAACGAAGAAGGCAATGAGAAGGAAAGGGCTCCACCCTCCGCAGTGGTAAGGTTCTTGACGGCGTGAAAACTGAATCCCGTAATGTCGGCTTGCGTGCCAACAGGCATGTTCTCTATATGCGCTCCAAATGAGTGCGCCGCATCTGAAATGAACAAGGGTCTGCCAAATGTCTCCTGAACAGCGGATGTGGCCTGAAAACGTTCTCGAATGGGTGCTGAGTTCAACCAGTTCCCAATGGCTTTGTAGTCAACTGGCCAGCCGCCGAGATCGACAGGCATCACCGCTTTGGTTTGGGGGGTCCAAGCCGCTTGAAGTTTTTCAAGTGTCACCACGCGTTCGATGGGATCAATGTCCACCATGACTGGCCTTGCGCCACAATGCAGTACAATATTTGCAGTTGCGGCGTATGTCATAGCGGGAATCAGTACATCGTCACCCGGGCCAACTCCGAACCATCTCAAGGCCAATTCACAGGCCGTTGTCCAGCTTGAAAAGCAGAGGACTCGCGGAGATTTGAGATACGTTTCGAGGTCGTTTTCGAATGCTTTTAATTCAGGTCCTGATGTAATCCACCCTGAGCGCAAAACGCGTTCTACCGCAGCAATGCATTCGTTGTCAATGGAGGGAGGTGCAAAGCCAATTTGACGCTTGGAGGAATCGAACATGGGTGCAATTTACATTGACTTGGTGTGAAGATGCTGATAGAACGCAGCGCATTGACTTGCGATTGATGGGAAATAAATAATCGCAGAAACTAGACATTTGGGTCCTCATTCGCTTCTATTCGTCATATTTTTGATTGGATTGAACGTAGGGATGACACAAGAATTGAAAAAACTTTTGCCAGTAAGTGCACACGGTGCCATTGAGACGCTTGTTGCTCAGGGTCGTGAGATGTGCTTTAAGAAGGAGGAGGTGATCTTGGATTTGGGTGAAACCATCGTCAACCTCACACTTGTCTTGGAAGGTCGGGTTTCGGTTTGTCGTGTTTCGGACAAGGACAAAAGGCAGTTGATGTATTTCATCAACCCCGGCGATTTGTGCGGAATTAGTGCGACTGCTGCTCCTTTGAATGTAGTGTCAAATGTCGTTGCCATTGCGGATGAAGACAGTCGCATTTTAGCTATTCCAGGTGAAGTCATGCGGGAGTTAATCATCGCTGATGAGGGGTGTTTTGAATTTGTGAACTACGCACGAATGAAGAACATGGAGGATTCGATGAAATGTTTGGATTCACTGACCTTTGCGTCGTTGTCTGAGCGCTTGGAAACAAACTTGGAAGATTATGCGAAATTGACGAATTCGGATGAAGTGGTGAAGTGGCACAGTGAGATTGCGACTGATCTAAATTCAAGCAGAGAAGTCGTTAGCCGACTGCTAAAAAAAATGGAACAGCAACAGTCCATTGAAATGGGTCATGGCCGCATTCGATTGAAGGAGTTGACTTTAAAGGCTTGATGTGTTCCATCTAAAACAACCTAAAAATGTTCTTTAAATCATCGTTTGACCTATCGTTAGAAGAGTTCAAATCCAAGCTAGCAGAAGAAGGGGGGGCCGTGGTGGATTGTCGCACGCCAATGGAATGTGCTGACGGTACATGGCCTGATGCATTGCAAGCAGATTGGAATGGCGGAAAATTTCCAGAGGTCGCCAAAGGTTTGGATAAAAACAAGCCGGTCTATTGCTATTGCCGTTCCGGAGCGCGGAGTGGAGCTGCTGCTAGCTATCTGAAAAAGCAAGGATTTGCATCCGCTTTCAATTTGGGGGGGTATAGCGGGCTGAAAGGCTGAAGCGTTTCCCCTGATAATCAGTGTTTATTCTGATTTGAGAAGTGGCGTTATCTGATTTAGATGTGTCAATATGATGGCCCGTAAGCATCACGATGTGTATGCAACAGAGCATGAAAAAGGCCCCTCAGAGAGGGGCCTTTTTGATTCGAAGAATCCGTTGTTCTGCAGATGAAGCTTAGCCTTCAATAGCTGGATTCACAAAAGCCTTGATTGTGAGGAACGTTTGTGCCGGGTCGGTATTGGCATCAATGGTGACCTTCTTAGTCTGTGCGTTTTTCTTGCCTTTGGAATTGAACTTCACTTCAATCTGTCCTTTTGCTCCCGGAGCAATGGGTTCGCGAGGACATTTTGGCACAGTACAACCGCAAGAACCTTTGCACTTGTCAAGAATCAAAGGCTCGGTGCCTGTATTCGTGAATTCGAAGATGTGAGTCGCTGATTCGCCTTCTTCTAATGTACCGAAGTCGTGGTCATATGCAGCAAAGGTCATGACGGTCGTTGGACCAGCAGGAGCCTGAACAGTGTTCTTTGCAGGATCGAAAGTTTCCTTTTGACCTGGGCTTGTGTTAACAGGAATGTCATTCGCATCGACTTTCGTTCCAGCTGGGCGGGAAGCAGTCTTTTCGGATGCGTCGTTGTTGCAGCCTCCGATGATGAAGGCAGCCGCTGCAAGAGCGATGAAGGTGTAAGTGTATTTCATGGGGTTTATTTTTGAGGGCTAAATTACGTCAATGCTTTAGAAGGAATCGTGTGCTAGGTTGGCCTTTTCGAACGTGCCATCCTGTAAAATGGTTACAGCACGCTGCAGGCTTTCATTCAGCCCCGAAATCACACGGTAAAAAGTAGATTGCTCCAGCATGTTCCGGCCAATCATGGCTTTGATTCGAAGTGAAATCGCATCACGGGAAGTCTCCCAGCCATCCGCATCGAAGTCCACACCTTCCTCGTCAACGAAGGCTAAAAAATCGAGGGTCATCTTCTTTGACAGGACGAAGTCACGAATAAAATCATCTTCTGTAGGATACTCTTTTTCCAAGGCTTCACGCCGCGAGTCAACATAATTGAGCGCAAAGCGGTTGTCCAATCCTTTCCGCAAGATTCGACTGAAAAACTCAGAATTGTCAGTGGTGTCGATAGGGACAAAAATGTCCGGTAGAATTCCGCCACCTCCATAGACTGTTCGTTCTTGAAGTCGTGTGGTGAATTTCAGACTGTCTGGCAAGTCTAAACTATCGAGGCTGAGTAACTCACCCGATGCATACCGTTCGTACTTCTCTTTGCGATACGCGTCCACGCCTTCGTCATACGGCTTTTGAATGCAGCGTCCGGAAGGAGTGTAGTATTTCTGAACAGTCAAGCGAACCGCGGAGCCGTCAGGTAAATTCACGGGACGTTGAACCAAGCCCTTTCCAAAGCTGCGTCGTCCGACAATCAAGCCACGGTCCCAGTCTTGAATCGCTCCAGAAACAATTTCAGAAGCAGAAGCAGAGCCCTGATCAATCAATACCACCAACCGGCCTTTCTCAAAGCGCCCAGGGATTCGTGCTTTTGTATTTTCTCGAGGAAATGCCCGGCCTTCAGTATACACGAGCAGCTTGTCTTCTGAGAGAAATTCGTCAGCCATTTGGATGGCTGTCCGCAGCATGCCTCCACCGTTTCCTTGCAGGTCTAAAATCAAGTCGTCCATGCCTTGGATGCGCAACTTAGCGAGGGCCTCATACATTTCTGCCATGGTCGTCTTGGCAAATCGATTGACTTTGATGTAGCCAATGCCGGGTGCGACCATGTAAGATGCATCAACGGAGAAAATGGGGATTTTATCGCGAATGATTTCAAAGTCAAGCAATTCTCGTTCGCCACTGCGTTTGATGCCCACGGTCACCTTGGTTCCCTTCGGTCCCTTGAGTAAGCGTTGCACATCCTTGTTCGTGACGCCCGTCCCAGCGACAACTTCTCCATCTACGGTCACGATGCGGTCACCCGACATGATCCCCAGCTTCTCTGACGGTCCTCCTGAAATGGGAGAAACAACCATGATGGTGTCCTTGAAAATATTGAATTGAATCCCGACACCTTCAAAATTTCCATTGAGGGGTTCATCCGCCGCTTTCAATTCATCCGCAGGGATATAGACGGAATGGGGGTCCATTTCCTCCAACATGCCAACGATGGCAGCTTCAACCAACGCCTCTGAGTCGACTTCTTCAACATAAATCTGGTTGACATAGTAGAGCAGGGCGTTGAACTTTTGACCTTGCGTTTGACTCGGTGTTTTGCTCTCTTGAGCTTGAAGGCCATTGAAGCCAATCGACCCTACAGTCGCTACAATGCAAAAGACGAGAGAGAAAAAAGAAGATTGTGCCATGACTCCATCAATATTGAACGCTAAAGTTACCGCTCATTGGCGGAGTGGGAAATAACGGGACGCCCCAATTTTCCCCAAATTGTTTAGAATAAACCCCGTAATTTTAGCGCTCAACCTGTAAGAAGATGAGAACCCGATTGGATTGTAGCCCTTTATGGAATGGCTTAGCCCTGCTGTTTGTTTTGATGAGCGTACCGCCTTCAGTCTTGAGTCAGCTGTCTATGGTGGAGTCAAGTACCGCTATAACGCCCGTTGTGCAGCTTGAAGCGCCAGGAATGGATCAGCTTTTGGCACGAGCCTGGTGGCACGAAGAGAATACGGGAAAAACGATGCAGGGTCATATTGTAGAGGCTGATATTGATTTTTTCGAAGAGGCTCTTCATGAAGTTTCTAGCGGTATCGAATCGTGGCAATTGCTTGTAAACATTGCAAGTGCGCCGGCACTCTGTGTGTATTTTGAATCCTTTCATTTGCCTGTCGGGGGCGAGCTCACTTTAGAATCACCGGAAGGTGCTTTTGAGATTCCTTTTGTGGAAGGTCCCATCGATCATCGAGAAAACAACGATCACGGATTGTTTGTGAGTGGTGAGGTCCCTGGAGAAGTTGGTTTGCTCCGGTATACGCAGCCTGTGGGTACAGTTGGAACACCTTCCCTTCACATCAATGGGGTTGGCGTGCTTTTTCGATTTCTTTGGTTGGACGGTGAATACGACGTTCTGTTCGAAAACAACCGCGGTTCAGATCCGTGCGAAGTGAATGTGAATTGTCCGGAGGGTGAGGACTGGGTTTGCCAGCGAGATGCGGTTGTTCGCCTCCGGATTACGCAAGATGGTGGCATCTTTTTGTGTTCGGGAGCGATGGTCAACAATACGGCTCAGGATTGCAAGCAAATGTTGCTGAGTTCATTTCACTGTGCCGATGCAGTTGAAGAGAATGAATGGGCTTTGTTGAAGGTGCGTTACAACTATGAGTTTTTTGAATGCGAAGGCATTTCAAGTTTCAATTCGCACGTCCGCACAGGGGTCGAGTTTCTGACCAGCTCGGATGATGCTGTCGGAAACAACATCAATGGTTCCGATTTTTTGCTCTTGGAAGTAGAGGACAATGTCTTTGATTCTTGGGTTCCTTTTTATGCAGGGTGGGATGTTTCGGGCGAAAATCCAGAAGAGGGGGTGGGCATCCACCATCCTGCTGGTGATCGCAAGAAAATTTCGACCTACGTCAATTCCCCGACCAATAGCAGCGCGTACCACCCGGGGGCACACTGGCGTGTTTATTGGACGGAGACAGAAACAAACCACGGCGTGACCGAAGGAGGCTCGTCGGGTTCTCCATTGTTTGATCAAAACGGACTGATTGTAGGTACTTTAACCGGAGGAGCTTCGTTTTGTACTAGTCCCAATTCACCCGACTACTACGGCAAGATGAGTTACCATTGGGATGGCAACAACCCCATCACCGAAGTGGAAAAGCTGTACAATTTCTTGGACCCTCAGGGAACCGGAATCGAGGTGCTAGAGGGAAGCTACGTGACCGAATTTGAAACGCCTTGCGCCGGCCAGTCTGTTTGTGGGATTGTTGATGTGGAAGAGCAGTGGCTTCGGGAAAACACGTGGTCACTGCACCCGAATCCCTCGAATGCACTGGTCACACTGCAATGGTCTGGCGAATTGCGCGCTCAGGAGGTGAGGCTCTATGACCAAACAGGACGACCGGTTGAGACGATCTCCTTTAAAGGCATCCAGAATCCGCAGTTTTCGGTGGCCCACTTGCCTTCAGGCCTGTACTATGTCACATTGCAAACAGAAGGCGGTGCGACTGCTACGCGAAAATTGATGGTGGCAAGCGCTCAGTGAGCGACCCACGTTAATTTTTCCAATTCTACGCGGGTTCGAAATGATCCGAACAGAACGAGGGCATGCCCTTGATTCAATTCAATGACTTCACCCCGCTCTTTTCCTCCATTGCGAAGCCTGACGATGGAGCCGACTTGGATGCGGTCCACAAAGTGCTTTGGACGTTTCTTCGGAGCGCGGGCCGCGGAGGCTTTGTGCTTGGCCAAAGTGTCTTTGGCGGCGTTGTCCAATTTGGAGCGTTCCATGGCCAAGTATTTACGGACGTCTTCAAAAAGCTCCTTGTTTTTACTCTCAGCTTGATACCGATCAACAAATTGAAGCAGCCGTCGTCCGCGGTTTAGCGCGGTATTTTGTTCCTCTGCTATAGTTTGTTGGTGATTGGATCGCTCATCCAAATGCGCTTGATTCGAGTCGAGCTGGAACCGCAATTGGTCGTTTTCCAATTCTTTTCGCAGGCTTCGATCTGTGATTTTGGAAAGGGTGTTCTTCTCTTTTTGAAGTTCACCGATCAGTTCATCTAACCGGACCTTGCGCCCATCTAACTTTCCTTTCGCTCGATTGATGAGGTCGTCGTCGATTCCATTGATAGTAGCGACTTCGAAGGTGAACGAACTTCCGGGGGTGCCAATGTCCAATTTGAAGAGCGGTTCGAGGGATTCTCTGTCGAATCGCATCGAACCATTCAACGCTTCGGGCAGTTGTGCAGCGCGCGATTTGATGTTGGCGTAGTGTGTGGTGATGACCCCGAAACAACCCCGGTGATAGAGTTCTTCAAAAAACACTTCGGCCAATGCTCCACCGAGTTCAGGGTCCGATCCGGTTCCAAACTCATCCAATAAAAGAAGGGCACGCCCATTGGCCACCTCGAGAAACCCTTTCATGCGGTTGAGGCGGTAGCTGTAAGTGCTGAGTTGGTTTTCGATGCTCTGGTTGTCTCCGATATCGGTAAGCAATGCGTCGAAAAATCCCATTTCACTGTTGGGATGGGCCGGCACCATCAGCCCGCTTTGAAGCATGGCTTGCAACAACCCTACCGTTTTGAGCGTGATGGACTTTCCGCCTGCGTTGGGCCCAGAAATAACCAGCATCCGTCCTTTGGGATGAAGCGCAATGGTTTGCGGCTCCGTATTCATCCCCGCCTTTTCATTTTGCAGGTAAAGAAGAGGGTGGTACGCTTGAATCAAGTGAAAGCCGCTTTCTGTTCGCAAGCCAGGGAGGTCTCCACCCATCTCCTGAGCGAGTTGCACTTTGGCTCGAATCCAGTCCAATTCGACCAGCAATATTTGATACGCTCTGATCAGCGGAAGGTGCTTCCGGATCCCTTGTGTTAGATCACGGAGGATGCGTAAAATCTCTTTGCGCTCATCGTCACGCAACATTTCCATCTCAAAATTGAGTGAAATATTGACTGCTGGCTCGATGAATGTGATGCTGCCATTGTTGGACTGTCCTAGGACGGTTCCGGGCACTTTTCGTTTGTGCGTGCTGTTGATAGAAAGCACTCGACGGTCATTGATAAAACCTTCCTTGGTGTCGGCTAGCCATCCGCGTTCAGCGCAATCTTTAAGGGACTTGATGAATTGGCGATTGATGGATCGCCTCACACGGATCATATCTTCTCGAATCGTGACCAGCTTTGCGGAGGCATTGCTGCGGACACTCCCCTTGGTATCAAAGACCTTGTCAATGGGGTCAATGAGTTCAGTTGTAGCCTTGACGTTGCGCAATAAATAGAAGAGGCGGGGATTGATAGAATCGCGCCCTTGCAGTGCAGCAACAACATCATTGATTGTTTCAGATGCGACGCGCAAGCGCATGAATTGCGGTTCACTTAATACAGACTCTCGAATGTTAAGGCGCTCAATTTCCCGATGAATTTCGTCGCAACCTACCGCTGGAAATGGAATGGATTCACGTCGAATTTGAAGAAACTCTTTGGTCTCCTCCAGCGCACGCACCATCCGCTTTCTGTTGCGGAAGGGTTTCAAGTTTTGAGCACGCTCTTGTGCGGTTGGGTTGTGGCAATACCCTAGCAATAACGTTCTTATGGCATTGAACTCCAGGTCACGTGAAGTTTGGGTATCAAAGGCGCCCATGTAGTCGCCACTCCAAGCATGCTGCGAGCTTTTGGCGCGCAGCTTTTGCGTCTTTTTAGGGTTGGTTCCCTTGTTGCCTTCCGGATTCATAATCAGGTCATTGGGGGGTCTGTTCCGTCAAGAGGGGCAGGAGACCATCCCCGCTCTGCACAGCAAGCCATGGCCCAATTGAATGCCGCCATGCGATTGGAGGCGTCGAACCAGTTGATTCCGTCCATACGTTTAAACCAGGTCATTTGACGCTTTGCAAACTGCCGGGTATGGACTTGAATGGCCGAAATGGCTTGGTCGCGAGATAGTTTTCCATCGAAGTGATCGAACCACTCTCGATACCCTACCGTTTGCAGTGCATTGAGATGCGCCTTTGGATGCAGTTCACGCGCTTCAGACTCAAACCCACTTTCGACCATCTGTGCTACTCGGGCGTTGATACGGTCGACGAGCCATTCACGGTTCATTTCCAGTCCAATGATTCGGATATCGAAAGGTCTTTCCGCTGCGGAGTTGCTGTGGTGAGAAGAAAAGGGTTTTCCACTGGCCAAACACACTTCCAAAGCGCGAATGACGCGTTGTGTGTTGGACCGATCCATTTTTGCATAATGGATGGGGTCCAATTCCGCCAACTGCTTGAGCAGCGAATCGGCGCCGTTTTCTTCGAGCTCCTTGCGAAGGCGGTCACGGATTTCAACCGAAGCAGGCACTTCGTCAAGTCCTTCTAAAACGGCTTTGATGTACAATCCACTGCCTCCTACCATAACAGCGGTCCGATGGCTCGAGAACCAGTTGTCTAACCAGTGCAAGGCGTCTTTTTCGAATTGTCCAGCGCTATACAATTTCTCGACATCCAAGAAATCGACAAAGTGATGGGGCACTTCTGCACATTCAGTGGCCGTTGGTTGCGCCGTTCCAATGCGCATGTCTCGGTAGACTTGACGAGAATCGGCGTTCAATATTTCACACCCCAACCATTTCGCCAATCCAATCGCCATGCTTGTTTTGCCAATGGCTGTGGGCCCAACTACGACAAAAAGTAGTGGGCGTTCACCAGGCGTAAGGGGTGCCGATGGCGAGTGGTGGGAGGATGCAGAGGGAGTCAAGTGGCCGTTGCGTATTCAAAGAAGGTCACCGTAATCATCGATGTTGTCCATTTCACCGCCGTGTGTTTCGTCTTCGTCTTCGTCCCCACTGAGGTAAGCATCCAATTCGGGGTCTCCCGTGGCATACGGTTCGGAGTCACCCTTTTTAGCTTGTTCAATTTCTTCGGCCAATGACGCGAGGTCGTCCAGCCCTTCTGGTTGACGGCTGTTCGGGTCTGGCGCCGTTCCAAATTGTAGCATCAGTCGGGGGTAGGCAATGGTTTCATCGGCCTCCTCCAAAGACAGGGGCTCCAAATAGAAGCACCACATTCTCAGGTAGTCGTAAGCATAGACTCCTCGCGCTTCTAACGTGGGCAATAGATCACCAACGGTGGTTGTTTCCATGCTTGGCAGTTCGGGAGACATGGACATCAGAGGGATTTCGTCACCGCGATCCCACGCATCATTGCTTTTGAAAAATGAAGCCATTTCCGGAGCATTGTTCCAGTCGAAGGCATCCAATGTTGCCAAATGGAGGTGCTCCAAAGGGGCACTCATTTCAATTTCGATGTCTCGAAAAACATCGTCTTCGGTGTCAAGAATTACACGGAGTTTAAGAATCGAAGCCATGGCTTAAAGGTACGCTTTGATGGCCGTTGGGTCAATGTGGTGGTGATTGGCATGGTGGATGCACCTGCCATCTCGAATGACCAGCATTTGCGGCGATTCGTGGTGAATGCCGAGCGCCTCGGAAATGTTCTGACTCACATCTCGGTGAGTCAATAGATCCAAGAGTAGGGGACGCACAGTCGCAGGGAGATCCCACTGACTCGTTGTCAACTTTAGAGCCATGCGGCTGATGCTGCAACGCGTACTGTGTTTGAACACGACCACAAGCTGCTCATGCGAGGCAGTTAATGCTGCTTGAAATGTTTCCTTAGAGTCCAATGTTTCCCAATCCATTTGAAGCGGTAAATTTGTCCCACAAAAGTACCACGAGTTCATGGACACGCGCATCATCAAAATCGCATTAGCGTTAGGCAGTTTGGCTTATGCCATTTCATTGTTTTTGAAAGGACATATCGGGAGTGGGGTAGGCATGGTCCTGGTGTGTGCTCTATTTGTGTTAATGACCCTTCAAAGTTTGCGGTTGATCATGGCATTTGTCAACCTGCGTCAACAGAAAATGGACGACGCACGAAAGTGGCTGAGCCGTGTGAATCCCAAGCATCTTTGGCCACGAAGACGTGGGTATTGGTACTTTTTGATGGGCAGCTTGGCCATGGAGCATAACATGAATGACGCCGAACGTTTGTTGCGTGAGGCGTTAGAAATGGGGTTGAAGCAAGACCATGATAAAGCCGCCGTCAAATTGAATTTGGCCGTCGTGGCTTCAGCTAAGCGCAAGCCTAAATTGGCCAAAGCCCTGCTCGCTGAATGCAAGCGTTTGGACAAGAAGGGCATGCTGAAGAAGGACATCAAGCAGGTGGAGGCTGCCATTCAAAATCCACAGGTCATGCGCATGCGCGGCCGATAAGGAGGTACAACAATCCGTTTTCGATGGGATTTGGCTTTTGCCGTCTCAGGTTCGATTCCAAGTCAGGTGGTGAGCAACGCTCTCAGCGCTTCTTCCAACCGGTGATTGGCCAAGAATTGTTTCTCTAAATCTGCGGCAAAAGGGAATGCCGTATCCAGTCCTGCCACCCGTGTCACTGGGGCATCTAAATCGGTCCAACACGACTCTTGGATACGCGCGCTAATTTCTGCGCCAATGCCGCCGGTCATCGTGCCTTCGTGCAAAACCAAAGCCCGATTCGTTTTTCGAATACTCGTCATGACCGTTTCTTCATCCCATGGGAGCAAGGTCCGTAAGTCGATGATTTCCAACGACCACTCTGGATGTTCTACTTGAATTGACTCAGCCCAAACCACTCCCAATCCGTATGTTACAATCGTAGCATCCTGACCAGTTGAGGCCATGCGGGCTTTTCCAATGGGAGTTTTGAAGGGGGCTTCGGTGACCATGCCGGATAGAGAACGGTACAAAAACTTGTGCTCGAAGTAAAGTACCGGATTGGGATCTTCAAAGGCTTCGATCAAAAGTCCTTTCGCATCTTCAGGAGTAGAGGGATAAACAATCTTCAAGCCAGGTACGTGAAAGAACCATGCTTCGATCGATTGACTGTGAAAGGGTCCCGCGCCGACGTTTCCACCTGTTGGCATGCGCACGACAACATCGGCCGCTTGCCCCCATCGCCAGTGGATTTTCGCGAGATTATTGACGATTTGATTGAATCCAACCGTTGAGAAGTCACTGAACTGCATCTCCATCATGGCCTTTTTGCCAGCGATAGAGAGTCCCAATGCCGCACCAACGATAGCAGATTCGCAGAGGGGTGTATTGCGAACGCGGTCTTTTCCAAACCGATCCGTGAATCCTTCCGTGACTTTGAAAACGCCTCCATAATCGGCGATGTCTTGCCCCATGAGCACCAAGTTGTCATGGCGTTCCATGGCCTGGCCAAGTCCATCTTGGATGGCGTCGATCATGCGCATTTCACGTTTTTCCACAAGGGATGGCGTGGCTTCTGGCAATGTCGATTCTGGAATGGGAGCGAAGCGGTCATTCAGTTCTGTTGCCAAATCGGCCACGATGGCGGGCTCTGCAGCTGCGAATTTGAGACCGTGTTCGATGGTGGCTTTGTGTTCTGCACGGAAATTCTCAAGGTGCTCTTCGGTCATAATGCCCGATGCAATGGCCCACTGAGTAAATCGCTCGACGGGGTCTATTTGTGCCCAATGGTCGATTAGGCCTTCAGGATAATATTTGGTACCTGAAGCTTCCTCGTGTCCGCGCATTCGGAATGTCTTGAATTCCAGAATGATGGGCCGAGGGCGTTCGCGAACTTCCTGAGCTGCGTGTTGCACAGCGTGGAAAACAGCCAAAATATCGTTGCCGTCAACCTGGATGGCATCTTCTTGCGGGATGCCATACCCAATGGCTTTGTCTGTGAAATGCTCGCAACGGAACTGTTCAGAGGAAGGAGTCGATAAGCCCCAAGAGTTGTTTTCGATGCAAATAACGACCGGTAAATCCCAGACTGCAGCGACGTTGACGGCTTCGTGAAAGTCACCTTCAGAAGCGCCGCCGTCTCCCGTAAAGACCAAGGTCGCCTTACCGTTGTTGTCCAATTTATGGGACAAGGCAATGCCGTCGGCAATGCCCAACTGCGGTCCGAGGTGGGAAATCATACCGACGATTCGGTGTTCTTTGGAACCAAAGTGAAAAGACCGGTCGCGTCCTTTTGTGAACCCATGCGCCTTGCCTTGGAATTGAGCGAACAAGCGATCAAGGCCAATGCCTCGCGTTGTGAAAATGCCCAAGTTTCTGTGCATGGGCAAAATGAACTCATCGGGGTTGAGAGCGGCTGCAACACCCACGCTAATCGCTTCCTGTCCCATGCCGCTGAACCATTTGGAGATTTTTCCTTGGCGCAGTTGGCTCATCATTTTCTCTTCAATCATCCGCGGAAGCAGCAGCTGACTGAACAACGTTTGGATGGCTTCGTCGCTTAAGTTTTTTCGCTCAAATAGGAGCGGATTGTGCGGAAAGTCTGAAGATTTCATGGAATCGGGTGCATGAATCACGAAGGTACGTTGTTCCGCTTTTCTGCTTCCATGCCAGCCGGGATTATCTTCGTGCCATGTCCAAGCCAACTGGTATAGCCCATCGCAAAAGAAAATCTAGATCAAATCCCGCTTTCCAGGATCGCAAACGACTAGATTCTCCATTGGGCCAAGTGGAGGTGCAACTGCCTGCAAGCCTGGCTGCTAAAGAGGAAATCTTAGCGCAGGAAGTGGCAGATGCAGCCGGTTGGTTGCTTGATGAATTGGGTGATTTCCGCGTAATTCGGAAGAATTTGGATGCCAGGAGACGCCCTGTAAAAGCCGTTTGGACTGTGGATGTTGCTCAGAAGGGCCACGTGCTTCCGAGTTTGGAATTCCCTGGCTGGAGCGCACCAACCTTGTCACCAGATGCCCCTGAAATTGTCATCGTTGGCGCCGGTCCTGCAGGGTTGTTTGCCGCTTTGGAATGTTTGGAACAGGGTTTTCGTCCAATCATCATTGAGCGTGGAGCCTCAGTGCGTCAACGCCGAAGGGATTTGGTGCGTATCACCCAGGATCACCACGTCAACCCGGATTCCAATTATTGTTTTGGCGAGGGTGGAGCCGGAACATACAGTGATGGTAAACTGTATACCCGCAGCCACAAAAGAGGGGACATCCGTTCTGCTTTAGAATGTTTGGTTTCTTTTGGTGCTGACCCCGCAATTTTGGTGGATGCTCATCCACACATCGGAACCAATAAGTTGCCTGAAATCATCCAGTCCATGCGTGAGGCCATTGTGAATGCCGGAGGCGAGGTACATTTTGGTTGCCGCATGGTCGATGTTCTTGAGGAAACGGGAAGTGTAAAGGCCATTGAGTGGTTGGAGTTGTCGGCGGGCATCACGGTGAAACGGGCTTGTGAAGCCTTGGTCTTGGCGACAGGACACAGCGCGCGGGATGTGTTCCTACTGTTGCATGGAAAGGGATGGCAGTTGGAAGCGAAACCGTATGCCATTGGCGTGCGCGTTGAGCATCCTCAAGCATTGATTGACCAGGTCCAATACCATGGTGAAGAACGGGGTGATTGGCTTCCGCCAGCATCCTACAAATTGGTTTGCCAAGTGGACGGTCGCGGTGTACATTCATTTTGCATGTGCCCCGGAGGAATCATTGCACCCTGTGCCACAGAACAAGATCAGATCGTAACAAACGGCTGGTCCCCTTCGAAGCGAAACAATCCCTATGCCAACTCGGGCATGGTAGTTCAGATTGATCACGAAATTTGGGAGCAAGCTGGATTTGAGGGGCCTCTTGGGGGCCTCGACTTTCAGCGTATGGTTGAACAGGCTTGTTGGGCGGCTGGCGGAAAAACACAGCGTGCACCCGCGCAACGGTTGTTGGATTTTCTAGCGGGTGACGAAGGACGGGTCTCTCGAGACTTGCCTGCGTGCTCATATGTGCCCGGAGTTGTCTCAGTCAATTTAAGGGCATTGCTCCCTGCTAGCATCGCGAAACCATTGGTGGAAGGCTTGCGCGCGTTTGGTCGTAAAATGCCAGAATTTCTCCATCCCGATGCCATTTTGGTAGCGCCGGAATCGCGTACATCCAGTCCGGTTCGTATTCCGCGAGATCCGGATTCATTGGAGCATCCGGATGTGTCCGGATTGTACCCCTGTGGTGAGGGAGGTGGGTATGCCGGAGGCATTCTCTCTGCAGCCTTAGATGGAACGAGGGTCGTTCAAAAACTAGCGCTAAAGCGCTCGCTAAAACTGGGTAAATAGCAAAGCAGGCCAGACCAATGAAGGGCTGGCCTGCTTGCTTAAAAGTCCGTGTCAATCAATGCATGAATTGTGCGGCACTTTCTGCAGACCAAGTGTCTCGCAACACTTTTACAGCGTCAAAATCAATTAGTTTCCCTTTGAAATCACCGATGATCTGTGCGTTGGAAAACCCGTTTCCCTTCATCTCGGAAAGCAATTGTTCTGCTTGATCGAGGCTGGAAGTCGATGGGGTGACAATACACAGTTCACTGGTTTGATTGAACTTTTGAATGACATCACCTTTCAATAGAAACGGAGCAACTTCGTCCATGTCCAAATCGCGTATTCCTTCGGCGAGCTGCACACGAAACGTCGGCTTCATCACCTGATGAATTGCTGTGACAACAGCAAGAGTTTTGAGCTCTAAGCGCTCTGATTCAATGTTGTTGCCTGTTTTAGGGGTCGTTTTCGCGGCTTTGACGGCTTTGACTGGAGTCGTTGTTTTGCTGGATCCAAAAGTCTTGAGTAAGCGCAATTCAGCAGGCGTGCGCCCTTTCGTATCCACCGGAGTGACGATGTTCTTGCTTCCTTCCGATTCAATGCGTTGAAATACTTCTTGGAATGTCGCTGGATTTGCAGATTTGGGCGCCATGACTGCGGCCCATTGCTCCTCGTTCAATGCAACACCACGTTCGTTTACTCTACGGTGTGTTGAATGGGGCTCAGCATCCTTGAAGTCAGCAATCCCGTCCTTGTCTGAATCGAGTGCACAGCCATGCTTGTCAATCGGCGCTCCAGCCATCGTGCCTGGGCAACGATCTTTGGAGTCTTTAACACCATCGCTGTCAGCGTCATCTCCGAGTAGCAACAGCGCCTCTGGAAAGGCCTCTCCCTTGGGTTCAGCATGTGCTTTTCCAATACGTATGCCAATTCCTGCTTGAGCCGTGGTCAGCCAATCGAGGTGGTCTGGACGCGGATCTAAACTCGCTTCGGCTCCCATCAATGTCGATACGGATGCGGAAGCAAAAAGACGGGTTGTCAAATTCAAGTCCAGCCCGATTTGAACCGGAATGGCGAGGTTGTTGCTTGTTGCTGTGCGTGTCTCGAACGTGTAATCACGCATCATTGGATTGGCCAGGGCATCTGCGTAAGGAGCGTCTTCGGCAATGTCATAGACCATCCCGTTATCCCAAACCTGGTATTCCGCATTCTCGGCATCCAAGAGGTCTGCAAAATTGGATTGTTTGAGCCAAGCGGCACCAATGCTAATCCAAGGTTGGAGATGTCGTTCTTGGTTGTGTGGTAAATGCAACCGAACGCCTGCACTAGCAGATTGATAGATGGCCATTTCGTTCTTGCGGTTCGCAGCGGTCAGACCAAGCTCTCCCCATTGCGCTTGTGTTTCAATCGAAATACAGGGGCGCACACTGGTGGACAATGCTATCTGAGACGAATACGCACCCGTCCCAGAGATCTGGATGCCATCTTCCAAATTGGAAGAGCCTGTAAAACTAGTTGGACCAGTGAGGAGACGAATGCTTGTTTGAGCAAACAAAGACTGCTGTTGAACACTGAGTGCAGCTGCAGTTAACAATAGGATAGATGCAATTCGCATGGGTCGAATGAGCTTAATGAGACTTTTCACATGCCTCTTTACGCGCAGACTCTCCAAAAGGTTTCAATCGAATCGAAACAGGTGTTTGTCGGACGCGGGGAACTTAAGTCTCTGCGACGAGCGCTGCGGCTTGCTGGCCGCATTGCATGCCCATGGCTACGCCCATTCCTCCAAGCCTTACGGCCACGTGAATGCCTGATTGAACGACTTGTACAATAGGGAGTCTCGCTTGACCAATTCCCAATACTCCACTCCAACGGTGGTCTACTTTTACAGATTTTGATTCCGGCCAGATTGCGCGCATTGTTTCCAATAACCGCGCTTCCAAAGCTTCAGGAGCATCGATTCCCCAATGCCTTCCGCCGCCGATTAGCAATCGATTTTTAATGGATCGCGCATAGACATACCCCGCGTCGATGTGTACGGTGGGCTGCGGGGGAAGTGTTGTCAGAGGTTCGGTGACCAAAACCAAGTTGGTAGCCGGTTGGACGTCCAGGTCATCAAGCAATTCACGGGCAAAAGCATTGGTGGTAAGCAACACTCGTTCCGTCTCAAACCAGGTGCCCCCCTCAGCAGTCTCCGAAATCCGAATGCGCGGTTGGGAACCATTTTCGATGCCCGTTACATGGCAGCCATGCACGAGATCGATGCCGGCTTTGTGCACTTCACTTTGGAGTGCTTGCATCATGTATCCGGTGTCGATGCACCCTTCGAGAGGGGACGAGATGGCTTGT
>CAJWIF010000035.1 GCA_913041135.1 uncultured Flavobacteriales bacterium | reverse complement strand
CTACTGGATTGATGCACAGAACATTAGACTCTGGCGTCACCATCGGCCCTCCTGCGCTTAGAGAATAGGCCGTGGACCCTGTGGGAGTTGCGACAATGAGTCCATCGGCCCAGTAGTTGTTGACATACACATCATCGCGATGCACTTCGACTGCCATCATGCTCGACGTGTCCCGTTTCATAATGGCAACTTCGTTCAACGCGTAAGGGAATGACCCCAGTTCCATGCCCTCTACCTCCACATGCAGCATGGCTCTTTTTTCATACCACACTCGCCCCGCTGCCAATGCGTCCATGGCTAAGTCAATCTCCTCAATCCCCACATTGGATAAAAACCCGAGTCGGCCCGTATTCACAGCAAGAACGGGAATTTCACTTTCGCGAACCCACGTAGCGGCCTCCAAGACCGTTCCATCTCCACCAATAGCCACTAGAAAGTCACATCCCTTGAGCTCATGATGCTCCTCAAAACTTCGGAGTTGATCTGAAACGTTCATTCGATCATCCAACATCCGCATGAAGGCAGCCTCCACCAATGGGTTGGGATCTATCTCTTCGATGCGGCGTAGAATGTGCTTGACTGCGTCGTCAAATTCCGTTGCGAATGCTTTGCCGAATATTGCAATTTTCATAGCGTTCAACAGGTCTTAGTTGTCCAAATAACGCATAAAAGCCTCATACCGCTCTCTCATTTCCTCTTCCAAACCGGGAGCATGGTGAAAAGTTTGGATGGTATACCCAAAGCGCTGGAACGTGGAGATCACACTTTCCACTTCCTGAGCTTGCAGCTTCAACGTAACGACAACATTGGAAGACGCTTCATCTCTCGATGTTGTACATGCTACGACTTTCGAGTCGGCGGACTCAACGAGTCGCGCAATTTCAGCAATGGACAAATCCATCTCAGGCACTTCCAACACCACGACCGCTCCGGAGCCTGCCCAATGGGTATGCCGCGCTAAAAACCGCAGCACTGCCTTGGGGTCAATGCAGCCCAAAAACTTTCCTTCATGGACAACAGGCAATGCATCCACCTCTGCTTGAACCAATTGGGAAACGACATCATACAAATGCACCTGTGGCCCAACGAAAACCGGCCGACCCTCCAATGCGGCCATCGGCGTTTCTTCGTCCGACTCCATCAAATCAGTCTCGTAGACTAAGCCCGAGAATATCTCTCCGTTGACAAGGGGCAACTGGCACACCTTGTACTCATCCATCAAACGGAGCACCCTTGCTACCGAATCTTCCGGCCGAATGGTCGGTAAATCCAAAGTCATCAATCGCTGTGCGTACATGGTTCTTGCGTGGTGTATTTTTGCGACTATCCACGAATGGAATTTACCGGACGTGTTGGAATCGAAAGGTACGGATGACTAGACTCAGCGTCAACGTCAATAAAATTGCCACTTTGCGCAACGCCCGCGGAGGCAGTGCCCCGAGTGTTGTAGAAGCCGCGACTCGGCTTCAATCTTTTGGTGCACAGGGAATTACGATCCACCCAAGACCGGATCAACGCCACATCACAACGGCTGATGTCTTGGATCTCCGCCCGGTTGTTACCACCGAGTTCAACATCGAGGGATATCCTTCGGATGCCTTCATTCAGCTCGTTTGTGGCATTCAACCCGAACAGGTTACATTGGTTCCTGACCCTCCGGACGCCTTGACTTCCAATGCGGGATGGGATGTAATCCGCCACAAATCACGCTTGACGGAGGTCCTCGCTGTTTTTCGAGAGTATGGCATCCGAACAAGTTTGTTTACTTCTACGGATTTAAAACAAATTGAAGCCGCTTCGGGTGCAGGTACCGACCGAATTGAACTATACACCGAGCCCTATGCCTTGGCATACCATGCGAAAGAACCAGAAGCAGTATTGCCTTTTTCACGCGCTGCGACCTTTGCCCATGGCATCGGTTTGGGGGTGAATGCTGGACACGATTTGAATTTGCACAACTTGAGACATTTTTCAGAACATGTGCCCTACCTCGAAGAAGTCAGTATCGGCCATGCCCTTATCAGCGATGCACTGTATTTGGGGTTGGAGAAAGCCGTTGCTGCTTATTTGGCGTGCTTGACATTGGACCCCCTTCAAAAGCCATGACATCCCCTTTGTTTTACAGAACATTGGGCGACCCGTCCGACCCAACGCTGATCATCCTTCATGGCTTGTTGGGAACCTCAGACAATTGGCAAACGCTTGGGAAGGCATACAGCGAACACTACTCCGTTTGGCTCATTGACCAGCGCAATCATGGACGCAGCCCTCATTTCGAAACACATCAATACCCTGAATTGGCCCAAGACTTGTGCGCCTTTATGGATGAACATGGCATCGAAAAAGCCCATGTGCTAGGCCATAGTATGGGAGGAAAAACCGCCTTGATGTTTGCGCATCACCACCCGGATCGGCTGCGGAAATTGATCGTCGCAGACATGGCAGTTCGGGCCTATGACCCACACCACCAACCCATCTTTGACGCGCTCCTATCCGCGCCCATTGAAACGGCAAGTGGGAGAAGTGAAATCGAGAACCACCTCAACACACAACTGGACGATTCCAGCATGGTTGGATTTCTGATGAAGAGCCTCAGGCGAAGGCCTGATCACGGATTCACGTGGCGTCCCAACGTCCCAGTCTTAAGGGATGCCTTAAGCGACGTGGTAGGAGAAGTCCCATTGGCACTAAATACATGGCCAACACTTGTGATCTACGGGGGGCAATCCAACTATGTTAAACAGCCTGATATAGAGCGGTATGAGGAAGCATGTATGCTTTTGGAGACACACTGCATTGCGGATGCCGGGCATTGGTTGCATGCATCGCACCCTGAAGAGTTCTTTGCGATAACCTATGCATTTCTCGACGCGTAAGTCAGTTCAAACTAGACTCTTGGAGCCATTTCCGGTAGGTATTGAACAGCCGTGTTCGCGAAACAAAACCGACGAATATACCCTTGGTTTGAACAGGGAGATACCAGGCTTCAGTTCGTTCAAATTCGAACATCACTTTTTCCATTTTGGTTTGTGAATCCAAGACCCCTTGAGGCAGCGTCATAAACTCATGCACTTTGATTTCATCGTAGAGCTCGCGGTCGAACATAATTTCTCGAATCTCTTGGAGATCGACTACTCCTAACAAAACGCCCTTTTCATCTAAAACGGGAAAAAGACTGTGGACACTGCGCTCTATAATTGGAATCATCTGTCCCAACGTCCAATGAGGCTGAACCACCTCATGATCGTACTCAATTTCATCTTTGAGCTTCATAAGAGTGAGCACCGAATGGTCCTTATCGTGCGTGAGCAGTTCCCCGCGCTCGGCCAATTCTTGGGTGTAAATGCTGTGACGAACCCACCATTTGGCAATCTGGAAGCTGATAGCCGAAGTGAGCATAACAGGTACAAAAAGAGCGTAACCCCCGCTCACTTCTGCCGCCAATAAAATGGCCGTGAGGGGAGCGTGTAAAACACCGGCTAACATGCCCCCGATTCCGGCCAAAACAGCATTGCCAACAGGCAATACTTCGGTTCCAAAAATCTGTTCCAACCCCAACGAATAAACATAGCCCAACAAGGCGCCGCAAAAAATAGCCGGCGCAAAGATGCCTGCCACCCCACCAGCACCAACAGTCATTCCCGTCAGGATGGGCTTAAGAATCCATGCGAGCAACAAAAAACCAATCAACCACCAGCCCTGTGGGTCCATTTGATTCATGGTCATGTCACCCGCCAATAATGTTGAGTGCCCATCGAACAAATCATTCACAACATCATATCCTTCACCATACAGCGATGGGAAAAACACAACCGCCGCTCCTACCACCGTTCCCGCAACCCAGATACGTATTCGCGGCGTGCGCATTTTCAATACCGCATGGCTCGCACCCAAGTACACTTTAGAAAACACCACCGAACCCACGGCGCAAACAAGTCCTAAAAGAAGGTAGAGCGGAAGCCGATTCAACTCGAAATTCTCCAATACGGGAGTGGACAGCACATTCTGGTCTCCCAAAAACAACTCAGCGGTAATCAGCGCAGTAAGAGAGGCCAGCAAAAGAGGCACCAAACTAGCGGCAGTCAGATCAATCATAATGACCTCTACCGCGAAAATAATGGCCGCCACAGGCGCCTTAAAGAGGGCCGCCAATGACGCCGCAGCCGCACACCCAATGAGCAGCATGCGACGCTTGAACGTCCGCTTTGTTTGCCGACCAATTTCAGATCCGACAGCCGCCGCCGCTTGCAGCGATGGAGCCTCCAATCCTCCCGACCCCCCCAAGCCAACGGAAAGGGCGCTGGTAATCAACGGTGAAAACATCCAAATTCTTTTGATGCGCCCTCGGCGTTGGGACATCGCATGTAAAATACTTGGAACCCCTGGTCCTGGATGCTCACCGTTGAGCCAATGGCGGATAACATACCGCGTTGCCAACAATCCGAAAAGTGGTCCGAGACCCAAAACCCAAGCTCCCCCAACCCATCGACCCAGTCCGAACATTCCTTCATGCAACCCGAAAACCGTACGCTTTAAAAGCACCGCCAACACCCCTGCAAAAAATCCAGTCAGCACCGCCCATCCTAGAATGGAGCGATCGGATTGCTTCCAACGTTCAAATTGTGGAGCCAAGTGACGTTTCAAAATCCTTTGAAGCATGTTACAAATTTCGTTGGATTCACCCCATTGGTTTTACCTTCGCAATCAAATTGATTAACAAATATCATGGGCCAACATCGCATTCTCGTCCCAATGGACTTCACTCCGGTTAGCGACATTGCATTGGAGCACGCATTTGTTGTCGGCAAAGCGTTCAATAGCGAAATCTTATTGCTGCACATCATTGCGAACAAAAAGGAAATGCCTGAGGCACGCGAGCGGATGTCCGCCCTGTTGGAACTTCATTCCGCAACCTACCCACACACGTTGCAAACTGCGATTCGAATTGGCAGCATCTTTGAAGATATTGACGACGTGGCGGTAGAGCAAGACGCTACCTTGGTCATCATGGGAACGCACGGCTTGAAAGGCATGCAGTTTCTAACTGGAGGGCGTGCATTGCGCATTGTCACAAACAGCTCCACTCCGTTTATCATAACACAAGAGCGGACCATCAAAGAGAATGGGTATGACGACATCGTTGTTCCGTTGGATTTACACCAGGACACGAAGCAGAAGTTGTCCATTGCTGCAGAAATGGCCCAGTATTTTGAAGGACGAGTCCACATTATCAGTCCTGCTGAATCTGACGAGTTTTTGAAAAATCAACTTCTCAGGAACATCGAATACGCCAAAGAATATTTCACCGAGAAGGGAATTGACTATACCGTAAAAATTTCACAGCATAGCTCCAGCGCTTTCGTGAAAGATGTCATTCGTTTTGCAGCTTCAATTGAAGCCGATTTAATCAGCATCATGAACCTGCATGAGAAAAGCTTAATGGGCATCCTTGGGCACAGCTATGAGCAGCAAATCATCACAAACGAAGCGCAGATTCCCGTGTTGGTCATCAACCCCATCGCGACACGCGTCATCAGAGGGTCTGTTTTCTCACGGTAGACTTCTTTTGCCTTCAGACGCGGACACCGATGACAAGAACATCGTCTACCTGCTCTTCTGACCCGCGCCACTCGTCGAATGACTTCATCAATGCTTGCTCCATTTCAAGGGCAGGCAAAGAGGCAATTTGAACCAGCAATTCACGGAACCGTTTCCGCATGAATTTCTTGCCATTCACTCCACCAAATTGATCCGCAAATCCATCGGTCGCTGCGAAAATCACATCGCCCGAGACCAACGGAAGGGTTTGCATCGTGTACGATTTGGTGCCAGGCTCAAATGAGGCAATGGCCATCTTGTCAGGTTTGAGCTCTTGCAACATGCCCTTGCGCACCAAGTACAATGGGCAATTCGCCCCACTGTATTGCAATTCCATACGCTCTCGGTCGATACAAACCATTGCCAGGTCCATGCCATCCTGCATGGTCACTCCTTGCGCGCTTTGTTCTCCAAATCCGTCTGGGTGCAGCAATTCGCAAGACGCTCGATTTAATTGATCCAGCACTTTGTCGGGTTGGGTATACACCTTGGTCACGTGCTCAAGGGCATGGTGACCAATCAAACTCATGAATGCCCCGGGAACACCATGTCCTGTGCAATCCACAGCAGCAAACATGCAAGCGGGGCCGACCTTATGAAACCAATAAAAATCCCCAGAGACCACATCGCGAGGACGGTAAAAAACAGCCGCTGTTTCAAAAACCATGGATTGGTCTCGCTTCGACGGTAAAATGGCCTGCTGAATCCGCTCCGCATAGTTGATGCTGTCTCTAAGGTCACCATACAACGCCTCAATCCGAGCCTTTTGCTCTTGAACTTCCGCGGTACGGCTTCGGACTTTCCCCTCCAGTTCCAACTCATTCGACTCCAAGTCATCGCGCATTTTCACAATCGCATGACCCAAAGCATCCTCTGGACTCAACGGTATGTATGGGGCTGAGAATCGCCCGGCTCCAACTTCCAATGAAAATGCTCTCGTTCGATCCAGACCACTCGCCAGTCGATTCACAGCGCTCGCCATTTCACCTATTTCATCTGACGAGACAGGAACTTCTTGCTCGAGAGGAACCCCGCGCCCCAGGTAAAGCAGTGCTTTTTTCAGATCCTGAATAGGCCCAACAATCGAGCGTGTTACTGCCCAGGCTATCAAAATTCCCAAGATTAAAACACCCAACGCAACTTGCCCCGCATAAAACTGCAGTTGATCACCAAGCTCTTCCATTCGCCCGGTTGATTCGGTCAATGCATCAGTTTGCGCTTCAGAAAGAGCATCCATCTGTGAGCGGATGGATTCGGTAAATCTTGGAATGCTCGATCCGTCCAAAGCATAGTATTCCGCATCCATCCGAATCAAGGGATCATCATAGGATTGAAAGTCTGGAAGCAGGCGTATGATTTCTCCGTAGGCTAAGAATAGGTGCTCCACGTCACGCTCAAGAGAATCGAATCCCAATTGAAGCGAAGAGGGCCAAAAAGGAACCACATGTCTGAGCGTTTCCAGTTGACGTGGCACCTCCGTTTGCATCAAATTTCTCAAGGATTCTTTTTCAGGACTCGCCGCTCCCGACTGCACCGACAACCAGTAGTTGATGAACACCCGTGTTTCCGCAATGGAACGGTCCAAGTCTTCCAACGAACGGATGCTCGGAGCCAAGACTCCATCGATGCGCTGACTCAACTGACGACTCTCCTGCAAGGTGTTCCGTGTCAGCAAAACCAGAATACCCACCGCTATACCAAATAAGCCAAAGCCAAGCGAAATTCGCCAGCCAATACTCCATTTAAAATTTTGACGAACCTCCTTTTGAGGAGTGTCCGAGCGACCGGTGCGAATCATGCAGGCAATTTAACGCGATAAGGCCATCAGACCATCCATTACTCACCGCCCTTTTCCATTCAGTCCATCGAGTATTCTTCGATACCGTTCTGATGCCTCGGGTTGATTCAAGGCATAGTGGATGGTCATCAAACCCTTCAAGGTTTCAAAGCGCTCTGGCTTCACTTTGTGCGCGGACTCCATCGGAGATAGCGCCTGTTCAAATAAAGCGACACACGTGTCTTGAATTTCCATGAGTTCAAACATGGATGTTTCATGGTCAATTCTCTTCAATTGTCGAACACCCTGATTGTATTGGGTAATCGCCAGGTTGTACAAGCCAGAATAATTTCCTGGAGTCAACTTCAAAGCGGCCTCGTAGTGGCTCACAGAACGATCAAACAACGTCTGCTCTTCTTCCAATTGAGCCCCTTCTAATCCGATAATCAACTGGCCATTTGCCAGGCCCAGGTAGCGATAAACATCGGCTTTTTGGACACTCACATCCGCGGTTGGATCCATGGTTTTGACCAAAGCTTCATACCGTCCAAATAACGCCAAGACCTCCCCGTCTGAATCCATTGTAAACCCATCCACCCGATCAATGGCATCCAATAAGTAGCTCCGGGTTAGAAAATCCAACGCGGCTTTAATGGAAGTGGCGTCATCGCGTGACGGCCCCAACTCCCAAGCTCTTTGCAAACTAGATACAGCCTCCAAACGAAATGGACTGTCCGCATCATTCCGCTCCGTCGTTTTGTACAATTCCTTCTGGATAAAGCCCAACACATACCACGAATGCGCATCGGACTGTAGCGCGGTCGTTGTCATTTGCGGAAGTAAAGTCTGCAAGGCATCATCCCAATCCCCTGCTTGACCGAAGGCCATGGCACGCTCTACAACAGCCTGACCAGAGGATGCTTGCGTGATTCCCAAAGACAGTACAAAAACGAGGGCCCATCGACCACATTGCACTTGGAACATTCCTTGTTTCATTTGCCTGAATTTACTGCCCATGAAAGTATTCGACTACCGATGAGCACTCCTTTTTTGGAAGCCCCTTTTGCATTGATTTCATACCGCAAACGACTATTTACAGCGACAAAATTGATCAAAGAACCGCTTTCCAGTGCTGACTCCGTATCCGTCACCAACAAGACAGGCTGGCCCTTCCATTGCAACGCCAATTCCTCCAACTCTGCACCCGCAGATTCAGAATAAATCAAATGGAAAAAGCCCTCTTCTTGCATGTCATTGTCCGTGTCGAACAACACAATCTCCAACGGCTGAACACCGATGGATTTCAGCGCATACTTGTCAATCAACTCTTGGAATAGCCGTTCATCTCCAACGACCGCCATTCGAAACGGACCCGTTTTTGTCTCAGCGGGCCATTCATTCGAAGCAGAAAAGTGGAACAAAAAGTTGGCCTTCATAATGGCCTGCGTATCTGTATTGTCCAACTTATCTCCTTGGATTAAAGGACCTGCGGCCCACGCTAGCGCAGCCAAGGCCACCAGAGGAAACCACAGCCAATTCAGGCGAACTTTCATCCGTGTACTCAACAATGTAGATGGGATTTCGAAGCGCATGAAAAGCGTAAATCTTCAGGCGTTTGGTGATCCCGCCAAACTCAAAATATCCCGATCGAAGAGGTACAAGGCACCTCGATCACCCCCCACCAAAGCCAGTTTATCCAAAATCTTCCGCGCCATCGCCTCCTCTTCAATTTGTTCAGCCACGTACCACTGCATGAAATTGTGTGTGGTATAATCCTTCAGTGTTAAGCATTCATCCACAACAGAATTGATGCTCGCAGTCACGGTTGTTTCGTGTTCTAAGATGGATTGAAAAATCGCATCCAATCCAGGGTATCCAACTGCGGGAGCTGTAAGCGGAGGCACGATCGCAACTCCACCACGCTCATTGACAAAGCGCATCAGTTTGAGCATGTGCATGCGCTCCTCTTCTGCATGCTCATACAAGAACGCTGCAGTTCCATCGTATCCGCTTGTCTCGGCCCAAACAGCCATGGCCAAGTAGGTATGGGAGCTTTGCGCTTCCAAAGTAATCTGTTTGTTCAGGGCTAAGGCAATTTGTTCGTGCAGCATATCAGGACATTTTGAGACCAAGTTAAGGGTTCAACGATTTCGCTGCACACCTTTTCAATTTCTTCGCAAACCACGCAACAACCACTGCTCCCACCAGCGTTCATCTTCAGCAAGAAGCCTGCCCAAAACGCCATCTACAGCAGACGCCTGCGCGAGAACTCCGTCGAGGGTTTTATCCAAAACAGCAGACGCTTCTAAGCCATCGGTCTTTGACGCCCACGAACGTTTCCAAGCGTCCAGCTCCAACAAAGGGTCCAATTCGCGTTTCTTCCGCTGACGCGCAATACAGGACATCATCTGCCACGAATCCCTCTCAGCGACGTACCGAACCTGACGAGAGCCCAATGTCTTTACAGGATAAACCAACCCCCATTCGACCAAAGCTTGCAGCTGGGTATGCGCGCTTCCTCGACTCAACGATAGAAGCGACATGACCTCATCCGTGACCATCGGATGCTCTTGCGTCATGAGCAGTCCATGGATTGCAGCCATCGCCGGAGGAATGCCCCACGCTACACCCAGTTCGCGCCATTTCTGCACAAACTCCTGCTGTTTTGCACTCCATACGACCTGGTTGATTCCTGTATTGGACACGGGATTACTTTCAATTTTTTGTGAAAGTACGAAATCTGTCCGGACGAACTTCTTTGGGCACTTCCCAATCCTCATCCGTGCATGTTTTCACGGTCCAGCCCGCTGTTCTTGGACCGATTAACACCCCACGTGTACCCCATCCATTGCATGCGATGTACCATGGTCGCTCATCCGAAACCCGGCCTATTAACGGCCTACGGTCCGGACTCGCTGGCCGCAATCCCGCGCGATGACCAACGACTTGATGCGGGGCAAATGGCGCGCCGTGTCGTGCACCATTCACTTTGTCCAACAGCTCTTTTTGTGTGGATTCTAAAACCTGAGCTTTCATCATGTCCCATCGATAGGTTGAACCGATTCGAATCAAATCGGAATCTACCGGCATGGCCCACGTGACGTTATTTACCGTTTCATCTCCCATCGCATTTTCAACGCGAACAGTGAGCACCTCGCCTTGATTCGGTCTTACCTGCAAGCCAAATTGACTCAAATCCGATTCGGCTCCAACTCCACGACAATCGATGACGGCATCAAACCCCTCAGGACAACCGACCTCTAAAGACCACCCCTGCATTTTCCAGCGGTTGCGATCGCGCCAGAATTCACGGCTTTTGGTGACCAACAGTTGAACATCGACCCAACCCGCTTGCCGAATTCGCCCTGCACCATGAGGTGCCGCAACTGACGCATGCCAATCGCCTTCAGCACAGCGCTCAATAAAGCCCGCAACGGGATGCCCCTCCTCGATGCGTTGATCCCATAAAGCGGCATAGGCGGCGTCTGGAAAAATCCTCAAGAGCGGAACATCATGCCAAAGAGTAATTCCCAATGCCTGCTCACACATGCGGTATCTCGAGCGTGCGCTCTTCAAATGATCTTCGGCATCCCAAACGGGAAGAAGCCGACGAAATGACACCGGATTGAACATGCCCGCAGCCACGTCAGAGGCCGCTGGGGAACCATCGCTCCACACTTCAAAATCTACGCCCTGCTCTTTCAGTTCCCATGCTACCAACGTGCCCGCAAGCCCATCACCCACAATCAACATCCGTTTGGTACTCATGCTGAACTGGCGATTAAACCTGCTCTAACACCCCGAGTTCACGTCCCACTTTTTCAAATGCAGCAATCGCGCGATCCAGCTGTTCCCGCGTATGCGCCGCAGACAACTGAACGCGAATTCGCGCAGCGCCTTTGGGCACGACTGGAAAGAAAAATCCTATGACATAGATTCCTTCTTCGAGCAGCCGATTCGCCATCGTTTGAGACAACCTCGCATCACCAAGCATCACAGGCACAATGGCCGATTCACCATCCTTAATGGGCAGGCCAACCCGGCGCATCCCCGCTTTGAAGTAATTGGTGTTTTCCTCTAACTGATCTATCAACTCCGTGGACTCCTCGAGCATTTTAAACACTTCCAAGGATGCCCCGACAATACTCGGAGCGAGACTATTGGAGAACAAATATGGCCTCGATCGCTGGCGCAGCAATTCAATGATTTCTTTTCTACCCGTCGTAAACCCCCCCATGGCACCACCCATTGCTTTTCCCAAGGTTCCCGTGATAATATCAACCCGACCCAATGCACCGCGCAGCTCAATGCTTCCTCGCCCTGTCGCCCCGATGCATCCGGTTGCGTGGCATTCATCGACCATCACAAGCGCATCGTACTTGTCTGCCAAATCGCACACCTCATCGATTTGAGCGACATATCCATCCATGGAGAAAACCCCATCCGTAACGATCATCTTGAATCGGTGATTGGCTGCTGTGGCAGCTTGCAGTTGGGCTTCCAGATCCGCCATGTCATTGTTGGCATACCGAAAGCGAGCTGCCTTGCACAACCGAACACCATCGATGATACTCGCATGGTTTAATGAATCCGAAATAATGGCGTCTTCAGGGCCCAATAAAGGCTCGAAAACTCCGCCGTTCGCATCAAAAGCTGCGGCATACAGTATGGTATCGTCTGTGTGATGGAACGCAGCAATCTTCGCTTCCAACTCTTTGTGAATGTCTTGAGTCCCGCAAATAAACCGAACGCTGGACATCCCAAAACCATGGGAATCGACGGCTCCTTTGGCAGCCTCGAGAATCCGAGGATGGCTGCTCAATCCGAGGTAATTGTTCGCACAAAAGTTGAGCACCTTTGATCCGTCAACAAGTGAAATTTCGGTATCCTGCTTGCCCGCGATGACGCGTTCACTTTTGAACAGCCCGGCCGCCTCAATCTCCTTCAATTCTTCCTGTAAGTAACCTTCTAATTTTCCGTACATAATTTCAATTTAAAATGAAAGTATTCTAATGTGTCCAACGCCTCAGCGACGCAAAATTAACGCATTTACAACGGCTTCAGCCGTCTAAAGCTGCCCCTAAGACTACGGGCATGTTGAGCGTACCATGTCCGACGGGAACATCCCACCGCACCTCCTTTGACGCCGGCACATGCTCTGCTACCATTTGCTTCAGATTCCTACCAAAAGGATTGTCGTGTGACTGGCCGTGCGGCCGTGTATTGTCATGCAAGTCACTAAACGTACCCACGAGTAAACCATGAATCCGGTCAAATACCCCCGCCAATTTCAACGCTAAAAACATGCGGTCAATGTGATAGAGGTACTCATCCAAATCCTCTATCAGCAACCAGCAGCCCTCAGGATTTGGAAAATACGGCGTTCCTAAAAGACTATACAACACACTGAGATTTCCACCGACGACAGGAATTCCCTGCGTATTCGAGGGCTCGCGCAGTCGATCCCACATGCCCTGAGCATGAACGGAATCCGTAGAAGCATACGTATTGGCAACGGGCGCATGCAGCGCACCTACTCCCAGATGATCTGCCCATCCATGCATGGCCGTGATGTCGCTAAAACCGATGATCCACGTGGGGTCAGCTTGAAATATCTCAGCGTTTAAAAATGGCAAAATCCGTGCGCTACCGTACCCTCCTCTCATTGCCCAGATCGCGCGAATGTGGGGGTCAGCAAACCCCTGATTGATGATCCCAGATCGATGAGAGTCCGCCCCGCCAAACTGGCCATCGCGGGCTTCCAAGTCAGATGGAATCACAGCTTTAAAACCTGCTTTTTCTATGGTTTCCTTGGCTAAAATCACATCCTCAGGCTGCACAAATCGAGCCGGAGCTGCCAACATAATCTGATCGCCACGCTTCAATGAAGCGGGCATTATTCGGGTCCGAACACGATGCATCCACGCAAGATGGCCATGTATCTCGGAATTTGAGCGAAATTCGCATCACCTTTTTGAATTCGCTCCACATGGCTGACCCGCTTTTGACTTCCTCGCCCCACCGTTTGATGATGACATCGGCATTGCCATATGCCAATGGCCCTATTCACATTGGACACGTTGCCGGCGCCTACCTCCCCGGTGACATCCGTGCCCGATATGAACGTTTAGCAGGAAACGATGTGCTTTGGGTTTGCGGAAGTGATGAACACGGAGCGGCCATCACGCTGCGTGCTAAAAAAGACGGCCTCACTCCACGGGACATTGTTGATCGTTATCACGGAGAGATGCAAAGTGCGTTTGAAGGTCTTGACCTCTCGTTTGACCATTACAGCCGAACAAGCAGTCCAAAACACCACCAAAATGCGCAAGACTTTTTCAAAACACTCCTCGATAAGGGCAGTTTTGAAGTCAAGACTGAAGCCCAGTTTTACGACCCGGAAGCACAACAATTCTTAGCCGACCGCTATATCGTAGGTACGTGTCCAAAGTGCACAGCGGACGGAGCGTATGGAGATCAGTGTGAAAAATGCGGCAGTGCACTGTCACCAAGCGACTTAATCCAACCCAAATCCACGCTCAGCGGTGCGACCCCCGTTTTAAAGGATACGACCCTCTGGTATCTACCCATGGGACGGCACGAGGAATGGCTAAAAGACTACATCGAAAAAGGGCTATTCGAAGGGCAACCACACCACGATCCGCAAACATGGAAAGCCCACGTCACAGGCCAATGCCGCAGTTGGATTGACGGGGGACTGCAAAGCCGCGCGATGACGCGTGACTTGGATTGGGGTGTATCAGTGCCCGTGGAAGGCGCAGAAGGCAAAGTCCTCTACGTTTGGCTCGATGCGCCCATTGGGTACATCACCGCTACCATGGAATGGGCGGAAAAAAACGGGAAAGACTGGCGCGATTGGTGGCAATCAAAGGATGCAGAGCTCGTGCATTACATCGGCAAAGACAACATCGTTTTTCACTGCCTCATTTTCCCGATTCTTTTGCGGGAACATGGCGGATACAACTTACCGACCAACGTCCCGGCCAATGCCTTCATGAATTTGGAAGGAGACAAAATCTCCACATCCCGCAACTGGGCCGTTTGGGTCAGTGAGTACCTCGAGCAATTCCCCGGAAAGAGCGATGAAATGCGCTACGTGCTCGCGAGTATTATGCCTGAACAAAAAGACAGCGAATTCACCTGGACAGACTACAGAGAACGAATCAACAATGAATTGGCGGATGTCCTAGGCAACTTCATCAACCGGGTGGTGGTGCTTACCCAGAAGTACTATCAAGGCCAGGTACCAGAGGCCCTTGGGTCCGCAAGCGAATCTGCTGACGACGCCATCATCGAGGCGTTGCAAACGGCCCCCGAACGCATCGGCGCATTGATTCAAAGAAACCGCTTCCGTGAAGCCTTACACGAAGCTATGGGCGTCGCCCGGTTAGGCAATAAATACATGACGGAGCAGGAGCCTTGGAAGCTGCAAAAAACCAATCCAGAGCGCACAGCAGTCATCTTGCACCATTGCATTCAAGTCGCTGGCATTTGTTCGGTCGTGCTCGAACCCTTTATTCCGCGGACGGCTAAAAAAATTCAAGGTGCATTTGGCGTTGAAAACACTACCTGGTCATCCGCTGCTTCGGACATGATTCCAGCGGGAAGAACGCTGAATCCACTGCCCATTTTATTCGAAAAAGTAGAGGAATCGGTCGTTCAATTACAATTGGAGAAATTGCAAGCGAGCCGCGCCGAAACGGAAACCAGTGTTCAACCAATCAAAGAGGAAATGACATTTGATGATTTTCAAAAACTCGATCTGCGGGTCGGTGAAGTAATCGCATGCGAACGGGTCCCAAAAGCGAATAAGTTGCTCAACTTGACCATTCGAACCGGACTGGATGAGCGCACTGTTTTGAGTGGGATTGCCGAACATTTCGAGCCCGATCAAGTTGTTGGGAGGCGCGTAACGGTATTGGTAAACCTCGCTCCTCGTACCATGCGCGGCATTGAAAGTCAAGGCATGGTCCTCATGGCTGAAACGGCGGACGGGGGCTTGAGGTTTGTCACTCCAGAAGAAGGCACCGCTGCAGGAGACGTCATTAGCTAACTGCATTGCAAAAGAATTTGGGTCGAAGTGTAACCTCCCTTGGAGAACCACGTATCCTATTCCATGCCGATGTAGCTCAGCTGGTAGAGCAACGCATTCGTAATGCGTAGGTCTGCGGTTCAAGTCCGCATCTCGGCTCATTTTTTCCGCTTGTCCCTTCGGGGGCAGGCGGTTTTTTTGTTTTCAATTGACGGAAACAGCCGTCAGAACATCATCTTGAGCGAAGCACTGACTGTTCGACCGTAAGCCCAATAGCCCTCTAGACGACCATTCTCCACAGTCCCTTGCTCCTTCACTCCGGTTTGCGGATTCGTCACGAACGTTTCAAATCCATCAGAGATGTAGATATTATTCAAGGCATTCTGAACGTTTACACTGGCCCTCCAAGACATGCCTGCAAGGTCAAATGAATAGCTGCCTCTCACATCCAAATAACCAAAAGAGGGAAGCATCACCGGTTGCAAACCCGATCGATCAGGATCTGTTCGGTCAGCATCGACTTCGAAACGCGCGTACAGCTTGCTGTTGTGCACGTAATTCGCTCCAAAACGCCATCCTTTTCCGAAATTGAAACTGCTCAAAAATCCAATTTGCTGCTGTGGAGCATCGCTGACTTTGAGGCCGGCAGAATAGATAAAGAGCGATTCCAACACCTCGCCACCTTCTTCGCTGATGATCTCTGCATTCACGTCATTCTCCCAGCGCCAGTTGCCAAAGGAAGCCATGCCCCCAATTTCCAAGAAGCGGAATGGACGGGCCTTCCACTCAAACTCGAGTCCTTCGTGCGTCTGGGTCAACCCCGTAATAAACGCTCGGTACTCGGTGCCATCAGGACGCAATAACGGACTGCTCATGATGCTCTTGTCACGCCACTGCGTGTGGTACGCATTGACATCGAATGAAATCCCGCGCCAGCGAAAACGATATCCAGCTTCAAGTGCGGCCACTTTTTCATTGGTCAACCGGTCGTTGCTCAAGACATTGGAATAGTTGGTGAATACGTAACGAATGAAAGGCGCTCTGGAATACACGCCACCGTTGACATAAAGGTGACTTGTTTCGCCTAAACGCACACTTCCGCCGGCCTTGGCATTGTAACCCCAGCTGCTCGCCTTTTCGGATTTGATTCCATACATAAATTGCTCCGAGGTGACCAGCTCGCCCGTTTCAGAATCGACTTCCGTGACGCTCTGCATGCCCGTCTCTTCGTAGCGGAAATACTTGTAAGGGTCGATTCGACGGTATTGAGTGTAACTCATCGTGCCAGCCGCGAATAGACTGAACCGGTCGTCTTTGTATTCCAATTGAGCAAAACCACCACCATAGCTCACTTTTCCGATATCATCGTAGTCCACGACATCTCCTGGTCGTGCAAGCAGGTTGTAATCGGGATTGACTCCATAGCCATCCGAACTTCCAAAGGACTGGAGATAGTAATCCCCCCCGAGTAAATTGTCCACTTTCGTAAAATGTTTGCCGGCATAATACCGCCCGTCGATGCCCGCAATCAACTGAAGTCTATCGTTGAGATCGAAGCGCAATGTGGACAAAACTCCGGTCCAAAAGTGCTCATTGTGCGCGTTTTCAATCAAACTCCGGCTACGCCCTCCAACAACCGTATCGCCTTCCATGACCACAGGGTCACCAAAAGCATGCACCGTATCGATCCAAGCTTGAGCACTTTCGTTGAACGCAATTTCATTGGCCGCGTAAGTCGTGGCTTGGTTATTCGACACATTCGAGTCGTAGAGATAATCCCAATTGAGTGTAGTTTTTACGGTGCGCGTAACGCCCGCGGTATCCACGTATGATTCACTCAAACGGGGTGAACTTGTACCATCATAACGGGATCCGTAACCTTGACCTGTGCTGATGTAATAGCTCGTTGCAAGGTTTGCACGTTCACTCAACTGCCAATAATGGTTGAGTGCAAATTGTGGCTTGTGGTAGCCATTGGTTCGAGAGTTGAAGGTGGAATTGTCATAATCTCCACGATTCAAATACCCCCAATCCTCATTCCAACGATGGGCCTCATACCCTAAGGCGTTGAGGTCATTGAAGCGATCGACGGTCAATTGACCGCGGCGTTGGCCGTGGGTTTGTGGAGCCCCAATGGCGGTGAAAACCAGCCTGTGAGCACCGAAATCTTTAGCTGCCGTCAAGAAATAACTCCAAGCATCGATGAACGTGGCATCCACATAGGCATTGCCCGCAGTGCGACTACCCACAGCGCTCACAGCCCAACCGCTCGGTAAGATGCCAGAACTAAGGGATAGCATCGATTTATACCGTCCATAATCGGTCATGCTCTGCATGAAACTCCCACCTCGGCGCATGTCCGTGGCCTTGGTGATGATATTGAGCGTGCCGCCCACAGAATTGATGGCCAACTTGGACGCTCCCAGCCCGCGTTGGACTTGCATCGTATTGACCGCGTCGCCCAGCCCAGCCCAATTGGACCAATACACCCACCCGCTTTCCATGTCATTGACCGGAATTCCGTTGATCAAGACAGCCACGTTGCGCTGGTCAAACCCGCGAATATTGATCCGGCTATCTCCATATCCGCCGCCGCTTTTGGTGGCATAAACTCCTGGCGTGATATTCAAAGTCTCGACCAATTCTTTGTCGCCTATCTGCTCTTCGATGGTACGAGCATCCAAAGTCGAAACAGCAATCGGAGTCTCTCGATCTATGGCAACCGATGCAATGATGTTCGCCTCTGCCAACCCAATGGTGGAACTCTTCATCACGACGAGTCCCATATCTATCGCCGCCATTCCGAGGTTGCCCCCTTGACGAGCAGGCAACTGGATGTAGGTACGCACCATCTCATAACCGATCATACTCACCACCACATGCGCCTCACCCATTTGGCGCGTGCTAAAGCGAAAGTTTCCGTCAAAGTCGGTCATACCACCCGTTGCGTATTCTTCCAAATAAACCGAAGCACCCACAAGGGATTCGCCCGTGACTTGGTCCAATACCCGGCCCGTTATCTGGGTCTGGGCGTTCACTGTTGAAAAGCAGAAAAAAGCGCTCGCGAACAAAAGAAGCGAACACAAAACGGGTGCGTGCGAATGGGTCATGTGAACAGTTGCAATTGGTTCCCTCGATATCCAAGGTGCTTGCAAGTTAAGTGGATTTCAAGAAGCGCCGCTCCAACGCCCTTGATTCCATAAATAGCGGGCTATTTGGACGGTATTTGTCGCTGCTCCTTTACGCAAGTTGTCCGCTACAATCCAAAGATGCAGCCCCCGAGGATGCCCCATGTCTTTGCGAATGCGCCCAACAAACACTTCATTTTTCCCAGCGGCATGCAGCGGCATTGGATACTGGTTATTCGCCGGATCATCTACCACCTCCACACCGTCAAAATCACGCAACAATTGAAACACCTCATCCAATTCAAAATCGCGCGCAAACTCCAGATAGACACTTTCACTGTGCCCTCCCATAACAGGAACTCTCACAGCGGTACAGGACATCTGCACAGCATCATCCCTCAATATTTTCTTGGTCTCGTTCCACACCTTCATTTCTTCACGCGTATATCCATTCTCTTCGAACACATCGCAGTGCGGAATCACATTCATGTCGATGGGGTGCGGGTAAACCGCCTCTCCCTTATGGCCCGCACGTTCCGCTTCCAACT
>CAJWIF010000034.1 GCA_913041135.1 uncultured Flavobacteriales bacterium | reverse complement strand
TTTGTGCTCAAAACCGATGACGTCATACCGATGGGGTCCAGGAATGCCTGCTCGATATAGGTCTTCCAAGGTTTTTCACTAATGGCTTCGATGATCTCTCCGGCTGCCATAAACATTAGGTTTTGATAGCCAAACTGTGTTCTGAATGCTGTCGTGGGTTGGAGATGTCGAGCTTTTTCTAAAATTTCTCTGCTGGACCATTGGGTGCCATACCAAAGCAAGTCACCACTGAAAGTGGCCAAACCACTGCGGTGGCAAAGTAAATCCCGTATCCGCAATTCGGATGTGACATACGGATTGTAAAGTTCAAACCACGGAAGGTATTCTTGTACGCGATCGTCCCAATCAAGTTTTCCTTCGTCAACCAATTGTGCCAGTGCCGCTGATGTGAAGGCTTTGGTGTTGGAAGCTACGGCATACAGTGTCGAGGGTGTGGCTTTGTCTCCGCTTCCGGCAATGGTTTCGCCATACGATTGGCTCCAAATGACTTGCCCATCGTGGACGACGGCCACCGATAAGGAAGGCAGGTTGAAGTCTTCTACAGATTGTGCCATGGCTGCATCGAGCCAAGCCATCTGGCGGGGTTGGTCTTGGACTTGACCATGAAAAGCCGAGGTCGACAAAAGCAAATACAGGATGACCGCAGGTCGTTGCAACGGAGAAAGAAAGAAACGTTGGATGCGCATGGGACCAATGTGATTTGAGATGGCTAATTTCGTGCACATGGAGTCACAAGCAATTGAAATCGGGGATAAGGTGCGTTTTCTAAATGAGGTAGGCGAAGGAACGGTGACGCAAATCTTGAGCGGGACCTTGTTGATGGTAGAGGATCAGAATGGATTTGAATTCCAACATGAGCGAGGTGAATTGATTCTCATTGGAAATCGAGAAGAAGAAAAGGCGGGGTACGCTCGGGTGATTCCTTCAGTTGCAGAGATTTTACAACAAGAAGTAAGCTCAGAGGAGCAGAAGGCCATTGAGAAGCAGTTTAAAGATCGATACGCCATAGCCGATAGCCGTCCAGCATCGAGTGACACCGTCGAGGTCGATTTGCATATGCATCAATTGGTAGAGAGCCAGGCAGGGTTGGATTCCGGTGCAATGCTTGAATTGCAGTTAGCGCATTTTGAGCGCATGCTACAGATCGGAGTAAGACAAAAAACCAAGCGCATGGTGTTCATCCATGGAATCGGTCAGGGTGTTCTACGACATCAGATTTGGACTCGTATTGAGCAGTACTACCCGGATTGTGCGTGTCGTTCAGCAGACCCACGTCGATTTGGCAATGGCGCGACTGAAGTGTGGATTGGAGAAAGCGCATCAAGTCGGCGCAGCAGTTAATCTTCGGACTTGTCCTGCGTTTCCTTTTGTTGGTTTGCCTTATTCTTTTCAGCCCATTCTTTTGCGATGACGGTCAATGGCCGTGTCGGATCGTCTACACGAATGGAGGACAAGTCAAGAGTAAAAGGATTCTCCAATTGTTCGATGTTGACCACGCGGAATCGATACAAAACGATGCCGTCTCGATTGGTTTGTTCGAAAGATAGAATGGGTTGTTTGGAGGCTTGAGGGGGCAACGAGAACCCAGGAACGGGTTGCATGGATAACCATGCCGTGACGCCGTGTGCTTGCCAAGAAGATTTTTTACCCAAGACAACCTCGATGTTGGTCTCGCCATCGTTCATTGAGAGGATCAGCAGCGAATCGGAAGGTTCGGTTTTCCAGTTGGACTCTCGTTTTGATGCGGTTTGGGTAGCATTTCCCTTGAGTCCCATCTTGATGGCCATGGCCTGTGGAATCAAGGTGCCGTTCAAGTTGGAAGGGAAAATACTTGCGAGGCGATCGGTCTCTGGGTCAAAAAACAGGCACTCGTCGGAGCGCGAAGAGTCAGGGAGCCAAATCATCGCTCGGTCCTCTTTTGGGGTAAACCAAAACCGTTGAACTCTGGAGACGTTTCCTCGTGTGACCTCCATGTCGAGTAAGTGGCTCCACGATTCAATGCGCGTACCAAGCGGAAATCGAGTCATTTCATGAAATTGCTCTTGAAGCATGGCCTGCACTTCTTTCTGATGCAAACGCAATGAGTCTTCGGCAGCATTCTGGATAGAGTCAGCGGGTGCTGAGTTTTGTGAATTGCCTATTGAAACACTGCCGGTCAAGGCCAAACAAAGAAAAAAAACAGGGGCTAGAAAACGTTGCATGTTGCAAAGATACACCGGTCAACCACGCACTCAGTTTCGCCTTCGGGACCGCTTCGGGTTGTTCCAGGGTTTCTTCATGTCGGGATCACGAATCTCGACATTCTCTTTGAGTACCCAGTGGTTTTTTTGCCAGACCAGTGCATCATAGGTCATGTCTGGCCCGTAGAAAGAGGTGTTGCCCTCAAGTTGCGGCTCAGGGGCGCTCAGATGATCCATCACGATCATGCGCAGATCTTCTCTCCATCGCAGCATGGCCGTAACACCGTCTGCATATTCCAAAACCATCCGCTTTTCGGAGCCATGTCCCAAGTCGATAATCGGAACGCCAAATCGTAATTTACCGTTTTGAATGCTGAGCGTTTCAACAACCTTCCGACTGCGAATGCCATCCGCTCCGTCCCATCCCAAGAGAGTGAAGACAAGCTTTTTGCCCTGCGTTTGTGGAACAATGGAATAGTAAACTGCCCCTGGCCAAGTATCGGCTTTAAAACGTTTTTTGGTGTTCAGTTCTTGCCGATTTGAGTGACCCAACCGATGACTCAATTCGATGACAAGTGGATCTCCATTTCTGTCCTTCGCAAGAACAAATCCACCATACTCTTGTGTTCGGTTCTGAAGCTCAATGTTCCATGTGATGACAGCAATACTTTGCCCACCATCACCGGCTGTAATCACTCCCATGCGCTTGGCAAGCGAAGGCCAATCACACGCCCAGAAATCGGTTTCACTCCATGTCTGACGCATGCCGTATTTCAGAGCCTCATGCGCAATCCGTAATTCAGTATCATTCGACGCATTCATCACGTGGTCATGAAGCTCTAACAACCTCGATACCGGATCTTCCTGAATTCCGCCGTGACTCCAAAGTGGGGTGGCTTGGCAAAGAATAAGAAGCGGAATCCAAATTGCGGTAAGTCTCATGGTAGTGTTAACGCGGATTGGGCCAGAGGATTGTTGAATGACGCTCTCAATCGAAGGTTTAAAGGTGCATGAAGGCCTTTTTAGCCAACAGCAATTCCTCAGATTCACGGTGTTCAGGATCGTCAACACAGCAGTCGACAGGACAGACAGCAGCGCATTGAGGCTCGTCGTGAAAACCAACGCATTCTGTGCATTTGGAGTGTGTGATGTAGTACACTTCCATGCTGCCGGGGTCGTTTTCTTGTTCAGAATCTACGCTGCCCTCAGTCGGGTGCTCGCCTTGTCCTTTGAACCCTGTTCCTTCAGCAAATTTCCAGCCTGCGCCTCCTTCGTAAATGGCGTTGTTTGGACATTCTGGCTCGCATGCACCGCAGTTGATGCATTCATCAGTAATCATTATGGCCATCTTCTCTTTCTTCTCTTTGGTGCGGGTTAACTTCGTGGCGAAGATACGAAGCACGATGAGGAACACCTTGAAACCATCTCTTGTTCAATTAGGAGCTTGGATGCGCGGAGAAATAGAGGGCGCTGGTTCGGCAAATGAAAGCTTGCTAGCTCACGCAGAATCGACGAATCGCTGGTTTACTCCGGCGCATTCTAAACAGGCTATGCAGGCCTGTGGGGACTGGTTACGCCCTGAAATGTTGGATGAATGGATGGGTCGATACCCAGAGGTTTCGGTCTCTTCTTCGAAAAAAGTAGGGCTTGTGCTTGCCGGTAATTTGCCACTCGTGGGTTGGCATGATGTCCTGTGCGTTTTGCTTTCGGGTCACCATGCCGTGATCAAATGCAGCTCGTCAGACACCGTTTTGATCCCTGAAATCATGCATGCTTGGAATGAATTTGCAGGCGATGAACTGAAGGGGCGATTTGAATGGTCACAAGGGCCCATGAAAGACATCGACGCCATTATCGCCACCGGGAGCAATAACACCCGCCGTCATTTTGATCATTATTTCCAAGATGTGCCACGGATACTCCGGGGACAGCGCACGAGCGTTGCCGTTTTAGACGGGGACGAGACGCTAATTGATTGTCAAGCCCTTGGGCATGATGTTTTTGATTATTTCGGATTGGGTTGCCGCAGTGTCACCAAGCTTTTTTTACCCAAAGGATTTGATTTAAACCGGCTCTTTGGGGCGTGGGTGGAATGGTCTCACATGGGCACGCACAATAAGTATGCAAACAACTACGACTACCACAAAGCCTTGTGGCTGTTGAATCAAGATGCGATTTTGGAAAATGGGTTTCTGCTGATGAAAGAGGATGACAAATGGGTGAGTCCTGTAGGGACCCTGTTTTATGAATTCTATGAGGATGTCAGTGCTGTGGAAGAGCGGTTGCGAGAACATCGGAATGACTTGCAATGCGCTGTTCGCCGCGATGGCGCAGCTGTTTTGTCGATTCAGGTTCCCGTTTTTACATTGGGAAATTCACAGTGTCCGTTGCCTTGGGATTATGCGGACGAAGTGGACACCATGAAGTTCTTGTTCGAACTATCTTAGCATCATGGAAAGGACCGGAATGGAACGAAAATTAACGAAAACAGGAGCGACGTCACTGGCCGCTTTTTGTTGCTTGAGCATGTGGATTGGCATCGGGTGCAGCACAGACATTGATCTGACCGCTCCTTACGAACGAACGCCCGTTGTGTTTAGCCTGCTGGAAGCAGCGCAAGACACTCAATGGGTTCGAATCAACCGCACGTGGTTGGGAGATGGGAATCAATTCGATTCGGCCATGGTGCAGGATAGTAGCGAATACGATCGTGATGACTTGATCGTTGCCATGGATGAACGTTCGGGGGAGCAGGTCCTTCGGACGTGGCAGCTTCAGGATACCGTGATCGAAAACAAGTCAACGGACGGGATTTTCTACGGACCCAATCACCAAATGTGGTTTTTTGTCCCAGAGGGTGGTTTGGATTCCGAGGCCGAGTATGATTTTAGTATGGACATTGCTGATGGAACGCACGCAGAGGCGTCGACTAACATGATTGCGACGCAAGCAGGCAATATCACGCAGCCTCCTCCTGGGGTCGTGAACTTTAAATTTGGCTTCGCTAGCATTGGTTTTACGACGACGTATCCTGACGTCACCTTCAAGTGGTCATCTACAGAAGGAGCGAGCCAATATGATATTTCCATGCGGATTCATGTGACGGAACGGATTTGGGCTGATTTGGAACACACTCAATTGGTTGACGAATTGGATCGGATCATTGAGTGGCCGATGGGCTCTTTGCGGACTGATACGGATGAAGGCGGAGAAGTGCTCCAGAAAGAAGTGAACGGCGAACGATTCTTCACGACGTTGTCGACGCAATTGGTAGAAGATCCATACATCACTCGTGTTTTGGGTTCATGGGACGAAAACGTTCAAATTGCCCGCGCGTTTGACTTTATCTTGACCATTGCCAATGAAGAGTTGGCGACATATCTCGAAATCAATAGCCCTGTTACAGGGGTGATTCAGGAGCGTCCTGAATACACCAACATTAACGGAGGCTTGGGCTTGTTCGCTTCACGCGCGAGTCAGGGAGTTTATGGAGTTGGTTACACAACCAGTACCATCGAACAGTTGATGGAAGGTGATGCGACCGCAGCGTTGAATTTCTGCACGCCAAACCCATTCTCTGACTTTTTCTGCGACTGATTACTGCCATGGCTCATACACTATCGACCAAACTTCAAGAGGCGACCATTGAACTTTCAATGGGGCTGTACACGATTCGGTTTCATGCGGAATCAGTTTTGGATTTGAATCACGTGAAGCGAGTAGAAGAGGCGCGTCGCGAGTTGGTCCGAGGTGGCGAAGGTCCCGTTCTTGTTTTGATTCCGAAGAACGTTGCGCTCGTGGAACAGGAGGCGTTAGCTTGGATGGGTTCGCCAGATGCCATGGCCGGTGTTCCGGCTCGGGCCATCGTGGTGCCGTCGTCCATTCAGGTTCTTCGCGATCGCATTCGATGGGCCTTGTTCAAACCTTCGGTTGCATTCCGCGTGTTCCGCAATCCCCAAGTCGCTAAAGGTTGGGTGTTGGATACCTGGTACGATGACCAAATCGGTCAAGAAGTGGATGCTTTTGTGGGGCTAGAATCCGAAGAGTAGGGCTTCTTTCCAAAGCCCAATCTGACTGGGAATTGGATCAGTTTTATTGCTGAATTACCACGCGTTCCTTCATTCCGCTTCGCGAAAGCAAATAGGTTCCAGCTGCAAGGGATGCGGGAACTATCCAGCGGTCCAAGTTTCCAGCCGCCACTTGCTGACCATTGATGTTCGAGAGAACCCATGGAGCATTGCTTTGCCCCCCCCATTGGATGCGTGATCCCGAACGTGCTGGGTTTGGATGCGCAATGGGCTGGTCGGCCATTGCAACGGGTATGTCGTTCTGAGTTTGCAAATCTTGGTACGCAGAAAGCGTAGGGATACCAAGCGTTGTTGTGATTTCGAGAAGCGGGAACCCCATGCCTTCTCCCCACCATTGATAGATTGTTTGAATGCGTTCGATGACAAACGGTTCGCCCAGTTGTTCAATCAAAATGCTGTCATTGGCCACCAGTTCGGTTTTGACCCTCAAAACATCGTAAGACCCACTCGGTAAAATCAGCGTGCCCCAACCGTCGGCTGTCACTTCACGTGTTTGATTGAGCCAATAGCCCAAGATCCCGGTTAAGTCCAAGGCAAAGGATCCGCTACTAGAAAACGTCTCTCCATAAGAAAAAGGCAACGGGAAAAACTCATCGATGTCATCGTACGTCACGGGCAAGTCAAATCCCGAAGAGCTCAGGCCTATGCCAGCGATGGCATAATGGTCGTTACCTGTTTGGTAAAAGCTGTTGAAGCCATCCAAGGGAATGCCAATGTCGATGCCAAGATCTGGAAGTTCTGTAGGAAGAAAGAAATCACATTGATACGCTGAATTGAAGGGGCTATTGAAGGCCAATGTTGCTGTGATGGATGCGTCGCTCATCGGACTCGGTGTCACAGGCGCATCGCCCATAGAGGTCAAGTTACTCGCATCCCAGACGGCGTTTTCGCCGACCGTTTCCATGAGTCCAAAGTCCAAAACAACCGCATTTACCAGCGGGTAAGTCGTACCTCCTTGCGGCATATCTGCAGGTTCAAGGGTTACTTGGAATTGAGCAGCGTTTCCGAAGAGGACTGCGATGCCAACAAGCAGGGTGGTGCGAAAATGAGTCATTGTGAGCAGGTGTATTCAAATGTGAAGCTACAATTCTTCGTTCAAAGTAGCTTCTCGTTTTTTTCGCCGTTCTCCCCAGATATTGAATTCGCGCTGAAAACGCAATCCTACGCCTTGTGTAGTGGCTCCATCGGGAGATGACCATTCGGGGTTTTGTCTTGTGTGACCGGTGACTTGGAAATGGCCGTTTTGGTCCAAATCATAGCTAATGGTCATGTCCTGCAATTGGACGTTTTGGGTCGAAACTTGGCTCAGTTGATTGGTGCCGATTGCCCCTTCAACATGCAGCCGGTCATCGAGTAGTCGTGTGCTGAGGGCAACCGCTAAAGCTTGTTCACCGCGTGTCGGGTCATTGGCGTAATCAAATCCGATGTCCATGTCAGGGGAGATTTGAGAGATCCAATGGCCCAGTTGACTTGCGATAAATGCAGCGCTTTTGTCTTGCATGTTTTCTCCACCAATGCCCGAAGAAATGGGATCTGGGCTAAGGAATTGATTGAGAACGAGTAAGCTAAGTGCTTGGCGATTGAGCTCATCTTCGTTGATCAATGCACCTTCTACGAGTGATACGAGTTGGGGAGAAGCTTCGGGTAAATCAATTGAAAAGCCAATATCTGGTCGCATTAAAGCGCCCTGGAGTTCGAGATTGAGATGGATTGGAATGCGTCCGGGTAAATTAGCCTCATCGGGTAAGAGGCCATCTAAACTGCTGCGAATAGCGTAACGCGTATTCAAATCAATTTCGGCTTCGTAGGGGTCTCCGAACCAAGAGATGGTTCCACCGGGTTCAATATCAAATTGTTTGTTGATCAAATTCTGGAGCGTAAAAAAGTAGGCGCCTTCGACGACTTCCAATTGTCCGTTCATATCTATTTGCTCAAAATCATTGATTGCAATGGCCAAATTCCCTGTGGTAACGCCCATGATTTCGTCTCCTACGCTTTCGTCGAAGATGATTCGAGCTACAGCGTCTTCTGTAACCTCCACGTTTAAATCGACTCGAAAGCGCGACAGATCTGGAGTGACTTTTTGAACGTCATCGGACGCTGTTAGGGGCTGATTGAAATGAATGAAGGAGGCGTACGAAGCGTCTGAGGCCCCGTCTAAAGGGAGTGCGAAACGGGTTCCGGGACCGGTTTTTAATCGCGCCTCAATTTGAAGGTTGTTATCAAAACCGAATACGTTGACGTCTCCTGTCGCATACGCTGACCCGTAGAACCAATCGTTGTCTTCTCGCGAGAGGTTGAGCAGTTGAAAGGGGGTTTCTGCCTCCAATCCGACATCGAAATTCCATTGCTTGAAATGTTCGTGCATCACAGTGCCGTTGATGCGGGCCGTATGGCCATCTGAATCTTGGGCCTCCCATTGATCCAAGAAAAACTCATCGGGCGTGACGGAGCACTCTCCTTTTAAACGGTAAGTGCTTCCGAGGTAGTCAACAAATACTTTGGCTGAGTCTGAGGCGATGAAGCCTTCAATTAAAGGGAGAGAAGGCGTCCCGTCAATCGCGAGTTCACCAGAGACCTCGCCGCTCCACGTGACTGATTGAGGGGGCATCCAGGTGTTGAGCCAACCCAATGGGACGGATTCGAAGAAGACCGTGTTGCGCATGGCTTCGTTCGGGTTCAGGGGCACCCTTCCGTTTGCCGCAATGGGGGTTTCCGACGCTGTCTGTGCAGAAAGCCAATAGGAAGCTGATTTGAGATCACCGTTGACAAGAAAATCGATGGTGTAGATGTCCAATGAATCGTAACCGAGTGACTGTCCGCTGCCGAATGCCGAGAATTCAGAGCATCCATCGACGCGACACCATTCAAAAGCGGCCTCCAAACCTGTTCCATGAAGCGCTGAGAAAGGAGGGGCGTAGAAACGCGGTAGAGTCTTCCCTGAAAGGTCAAGGAGCCAATTGCTTTCACCAGTGGATCGGTACATTCCCTCTGTTTTGATGGTCCAATCATTTGAGGCAAGAGCGAGGTTTTCACACTGAATTTCCACTCCTGAATCGACTTGCTTAATGACAAGTAAGTGCTGTTTAGATTTAATCTTAAACACTTGGTTTCCAATAGGCAGGTGTGATTGAGTGAAGTTTAGATCGAAGGTATTTTCATCTGTCGACTCCACAGACCACTGTATTTCAGCGGTGTCGGAATCAGGCGATTTCCAAGAGGCATCAACCCACCACAGTGAATCTCCGGAAAAGGCCAAATGAGCCTCCTCAAGCCAGAGTTCACCCTCGTGTGAGACAGCGTCACACTGTGCATTTAAAAACACGTTGTGACCAGACTCCTTTGCGACAAACTGCATGCGCGTAGCCTGGTAGTCTCCCCATTTCACCTTCGGAAAGTCCAGATGGATTTCAGCACCGCCAGGTTTGCTGTAGGCGGTCAGTTTTGAACCGGGATCAATTGAAAGGGGGATGTGAGCAAGAGCAGCAATGGGAGCAAATGAACGGATACGGCACTGGGCTTGTAATTCAGGAGGGGCTTTGCGACTGTGTGCTTTTTGATTTTTCAACTCATCCAGCCAGATTCTCCATCGCTTCCAATCGTTTTCTATCCTCAGCTGGCCATCGGTTAAATCCGAATTCCACGTGATGTCGCTAACTAGCGGACTCCACTTCCCAGACACATCCAATCGATTGAATGCCATGGGTCGGCCATTCTCTAGCAAATTGATTTGCCTCATTTCAAAAACCAGGGACAGTGCGTCGCTGCTATCCCCGCTTGCTCGAAGTGCTGATTGAGCATACAATTTCCAATCCTCGCGCTGGGTTAGAAGAAGAGGTTGGAATCCCATCAAGCTATTTTGTGATTGCCAATTCCATGCTTCTGGCGACCACATTCCGTCCCAAGACATATCCAAAGGAAGCGGATTATCGCGCGAAATGACGTTGCCGGTGGCCTTCCATTTTGCCGTTGAAGTGTCCGTAGTATCCCGCTGTGCAGCCCCAGTGGCCGCAGCATAGCCGCCATTCGAAAAACGCATTGTGGAGTTCCACGAAATAAAATGGTGTGTCCAGTCAAGATGTCCAGAAGCTTCCCAGGGATTTCCAAAGCCACGGTCTGAGTCTAGAAAAGGAGGCAGCTGTTGACCACTCCAATCAATGGCGTCTGAGTTAGGGCTCCAATCCAGTTCCAGTTCAATCGGCTCAGCTTGCGCGTTCAAGCCTAGTTCACAGGCTATGTGAATCGTTTGATTTGTCGACCCCCACACGAGATCCCACCGGTCATTTTCAGATAGCATAGAATCCAATGGGGCGAGCCATGAATCTGTGTTCACTGATAGGGGAGTGGATTGCAATGAAGTCAAGCCTGCCGTTAGCAGCCCCCGCATGCTGCCGCGCGTGGCCCAATCTCCCGCGGCTAGATAATCCCATTGAGCGAATTCCAACGTTTTAATTCCGGGGATGCCGCTCCAATGATGGAGGGATACCGTCCATCCATTGTGCTGTTCAAATCCCATCTCCAACTCTCCAAGAAGTGCAGTTTCTTCCAATTCTGAAGCAAGCCATTCGGCCCATTGTGCTGTTGCTCCTTGAGATGAAAGAAACGAACCTGCCCATTGAGGGAAATCGGCTCCTTGTTCAATGGTAGCTGTTGCTTGTGCTTCCACAATAGAACGGGTATCCCATTGTCCGTCGGCTTCGCAAGCAATGGTGACGAGGTTGCTAGCAACAGAGCCTTCAGACCAGTGCCAAGTCGTGGAGTTCGCGTTCCAAATTCCCCCGGCATGCTCCAGATGCAAAGTGTCCTCACCCAAGATGCTGCTCCAAATATCCCCTTTGAAATCGGTCAGTTCAGCGTGTTGAGAATCGTGAAGTAGTTCAATGTCCACGCACTCAAACCGTTCAACAATAGCGGTGACATCCAAAGAGTCCGACTGAAATTGAATGGTTAAGTTTTCAATGACCAGACGCCCCAAAGCACCTTCCATCGCACGTGGAGAACCGGTTGGAGCTTTGCTTGCATTCATTTCCACCCAGCGCGTCACAGCTGAGGCATCCAGTGTTGCCCCAGATAAACGCAATTCCCCCAATTCCCAGCTCCCATTGACCCAGCGCCAATGTCCCAAGTTGACGGCTGCAAAGTTGAAAAGAAGCGTCTCCTCGAAAGGAACGCCAACGCGGCAATCGATCAGGGCGACCTCTTGGCTCCACCAATTGATCTGTAGGGAGTCAAATTCAAGTGTCAGTCCCTGTTGCTGTTCAAATGTGCTGGCCAAGGTCCTCGCGGCAGCAGCTTGCACTTTCTCGGATTGCAATGCGATGAATGCGATGAAAAGCAAACTTAAGATTGCTGCGCCTATGCGCATCAGCCATTTGAGTACGGTGCTTTTCATCCGAAGGGAAGTTACAAGTTCTGGTGTATAAGCACCTAATTTTGTACCAACTTGTGATTTCCTTCGTTTCTCGTACCCCATGATTTATACCTCATGCATTTTGGCCATTGAATCCTCGTGTGATGACACCTCTGTGGCTGTCATTCGTGGTCGACACGTCCTGTCCAATGTTGTAGCGAATCAGACAGTCCATGAGAATTATGGGGGAGTGGTGCCAGAATTGGCTAGTAGAGCCCATGTCCAGAATATTGTTCCGACCGTCGCAACTGCGCTGAAAGAGGCCGGGGTATCTCCTGAAGATTTGGATGCGGTCGCCTATACCCAAGGTCCGGGACTGATGGGGTCATTGCATGTGGGAGTCGCTTTTGCGAAGGCCTGGGCTTACGCATTGGGAAAACCAACGATTCCAGTGCATCACATGCATGCACACATTCTTGCGCATTTTCTTGAACCGGGAGACCCACCACAACTTCCCTTTTTGTGCCTGACTGTATCCGGAGGGCATACACAACTGGTTCGCGTAAATGGCCCATTGGACTTGCAGGTTATAGGGACTACGCTAGATGATGCTGCGGGTGAAGCTTTTGATAAAATGGCTAAATTAATGGGGCTCCCTTACCCCGGAGGTCCTGAGATTGATCGTCTTGCAACTGAAGGCGATCCTTTGGCCTTTGCCTTTACACGTCCTCTTGTCAAAGGACTGGACATGAGTTTTAGTGGGTTGAAAACGCAGATCTTGCATTTTTTACAGCGTGAAATGCAGTCGAACCCCCGCTTTGTTGATCAACGAAAAGCGGACATCGCTGCCAGCATACAGCATGCCATACTGGGCATTTTGATGAGTAAATTGGAATCGGCCGTTGCGTCTACAGGTATTCAAGAGGTAGCCATAGCAGGAGGGGTATCAGCCAATCGCGGATTGCGCAGTGAACTTGAGAAAAGAAGGGACGAACTGAATTGGACGATTCACATTCCTCCCTTGTCATTTTGCACAGACAATGCTGCCATGATTGCCATGACCGGGGCGATTCAATTCGAAGCGGGATTTAGCGGCAGCATCACAGACGCTCCAAACCCGCGTCTTCCTTTTTGAAATCACCATCGCCCTCTTTTAGAGGGGGCTCTAAGGCCCACAAAGGCAAACGTATTTGTGCAACCGTACCGCGTGAATACGGGTCCTGATTCGTAGGATCTCTCAATTCGAGTTTTCCCGAGTGCCTGAGCAGCTCCAGACGCTCTTTGATGATTGCAGTGCCCCTTGATTGGTGGTCTTCTTTTTTTGTCAATGCCTTTTTCGTCAGCCCTTTTCCGTTGTCATGCACTTGCAAAACCAATGACTCATCATCCCAAAATATGTGCAACTCAATCGCTGGGTTTTCTGCTGAAAGTCCAGAGAGCCCATGCCAAATCGCATTTTCTACTAGGGGTTGAAGCAGGAATTTTGGACACGGAGTGTGCGGGAGGCTGACTGTCGAATCGACGACGGACTTCCAAACGATGGGTTTGGTCAGTCGTATGGACTCCAAGTCTATGTATTGTCCAACGTGATCAAGCTCTTGTTGAATGGATATGATGTTCTTATCGGTTGTTATAAAGCCCTGCATCAGCAGCTTCCTGAACCTCCGAAACACGTCGCTCGCTTTATCGCCTTGCTCCGTGAAAAGCAAGTGTTGGATGCCTGTGAGGACATTGAACAGGAAGTGAGGGTTCATCTGCGAACGCAGATTGTTGCGCTTGGCTTGACGAACCCGGTCTCTCAATGAAATGTTCTTTTTGACTTGGGCTACGCTTTGAATGAGTAGCTGCTCTTGAATGACCGCATTTTGCGCTGCTTTGGTCTGTCCCGGCACTCCGGCGCCGAGAAGGAAGCGCACATACAAAAGAATGGATGCATAGCCGATGAGGATGGACCACCACATTGCAGAACGCGTGAGCTCAACCCAAGGCGAAGCCATCGGAAGTAGTTGGAATATCCAGCTGGTTAAGGCTAAAACGACACCGAGCCCCGATGCGACGACGAACCCTTTTACGTGCAATGATGTGGGACTTCCTCCCAATGGGGCAAAAAAAAGTGATAGAAAAGAAGCTGTTATCACAGTAAAACCGAGATGCAACGGAACGGCATCCATCCAAGGCTCAATTTCAACAGGCATGTCTAAATGTAGGCGTGCTTGAGGCTCTCTGGATAGAGCTTTTGTAAGCGTAAGGAATAAACTTGTTTGCGTTTATAAAGGGTCAACTCTGAACACGTCAGACGTCGTCCTCTGCATACGCCTGACGCAATTCACTTTGCAACTTCCGGAGGTACTCCTCTTTCAGCCAGTTTTTATAATTATCCGTAGTCTTGGAGATGCATTTCGAGTATAACCGAACGCGATAAATGATGTCGCCTTCCAATTCTTTAATTAGATCAGAGGCGTCCCAAAAATCCTGACACAAATAGCGCACGATACTCACGTGATGCACAATGCTCCGTTCGATGGCTTCTTTAGGTCTGCCTCCTGATCGTGTCACTTCAACATACGCTTCGGCCATGTTGAAATCAGGATCTGGACCGCCTTCCAGTCGTTTCATCAAATCATCGGAATATTCATAAACGAATTCTTCCTCAATCTCTTCATCCGAATACAGACCTTCAATGTAAGAGTTGGGCGACTTGAAAATATCGGCCCAATTCACATGTGTGTCCCACAATCCGAATCGGCGGGCATTGTTTCCCAGGTCGATGACGTTGAACTTTTTCTTGTGTGGCAGAACACGAGATCCACGTCCAATCATTTGATGATACAAAGTCAGGGACTTAGTAGCACGATTCAAGATGATGGTTTCGACAGAAGGGGAGTCAAATCCAGTCGTTAAAATGGATACAGAGCTCAAAATCGCATCCTGCTTCTTTTCGAACCACTCCAAAATGTCGTGGCGTTCTTTTTCGCTGTGCGTGTTGTCCAAGTGCTTGCACTCATAGCCCTCCTCCTCGAACATGGCTTGCACAGACTTCGACGTGTTGATTCCATTATTAAAAATCAACGTTTTCGTGTTCTTGGCCTTCTCTTCGTAAGCATAGAGCAGTTTTTCCTGCATCAGATAATTGCCGTACAAACGTTCCGAGCTGCTGACGGTATAATCGCCATTGATCCCGATTTTCAATGAACGTAAGTTGACATCGTAACTGTAGGTGATGGCTTCTGCCAAAAACTCTTGCTCGACTAGCGCTGAGATGGACTCGCCAACGATTAACTCGTTGTAGTTATCCTTCAAAGGCAGTTTGATGTTCGAGCTGAGAGGTGTCGCTGTAACACCCAAAATATTTTGAGTAGCAAAATATCCAAAAAGCTTCCGGAAGCTGTTATAATGGGCTTCGTCAATGATGACCAATCCCAAGTTCTCAAAATCGATCCGCTCATCGCTGAGTCGATTGTTGAGGGTTTCTACCATCGCTACATAACACCAAAAATCCTCGTCATCATCCAACTCCTTGACCTTGCTGTTGATGATTTTATTCGGGACGCCGACGTCCGTAAGCATTCGACTAGTTTGTCCGCATAATTCTATGCGGTGGGTCAGAATAAGGACCCTTTTTCCCGTTTCAAGGATATACCGCTTGGCCAACTCAGAGAAAATAACGGTTTTTCCTCCACCTGTAGGGAGTTGGAAGAGTACGTTGTACCGTTGTGGAAATTTTTCCATTCGGCCCATCAATGTGTTGATGGCATTCTTTTGGTAACCATACAAGGTCTTTCCTTGATTGGTTTCCAGTTGTTTGCGCAACGAAGTGTCAGTTAACGACAATGTGATTCGGGTACAAGATGGAAAAAACTCCCTCAAAATGGCTTCAGGAGCAAAAGACAAAAGTACTTCTTCCTTTTGTATGTCAAAGATTCTTTGCGAGAGGTTTTCAACGAAAAGGGAAAGGTTGGTTGGAAAGCCCAGCCAAACAGCGGATTTTTGTGCATGTCTTTTGATGATTTAAGCCTGTATAAACAGCTGCCCATAGCGTGGCGAGAAGCATTGGAAAGCCGTGTTGAAGACACTACGTGGAAAGGTGTGGAGGCTTTGCTTCAAGATGCGCGTGCACAAGGGGTATGCTATCCACCCCAGGGGTTAGAACTTGCTGCATTTCGCTCATGTGTCCCCAGCGCTGTCAAAGTGGTCATCTTAGGCCAGGACCCTTACCATGGCCTCGGACAAGCGCACGGCTTGGCATTTTCAGTTTCACAAGGGGTTGCTTGGCCTCCTTCTTTGCGGAATATCTTAAAAGAGCTGGCGGATGATGTGGGGTCGGAATCACTGTCTTTACAGGCGTTAAGAGAAGAAGGCGTCTTGGAGCATTTGCCTCGGCAAGGTGTTTTACTTCTCAATGACGTTTTAACGGTATCCGAAGGGCTTCCCGGTAGCCACGCGCATTTTGGTTGGCAGGGTGTAACGGGATCGGTGATGGAATATCTCCTTGATTCAGACCGTCCATGTGTTTTCATTTTGTGGGGCAAGCTCGCCCGCGAGCACTCGAAACGCATTAACCATCCCCGTCACCTCGTCCTTGAAGCGCCACATCCAAGTCCATTGTCGGCTTATCGAGGTTTCTTCGGTTCCAAGCCGTTCAGTAAAACCAATGCCTGGCTCGAGGCATGTGACCTAGAGCCCATCCACTGGTGATAACTCATCCCATTGGACAACGCGACCTACCCGGTCATCTCCACCTGCGAGTAGCCACTTGTTCTTTGGACCTCCAATGATCAAGGCATTGACGGATCGACGGCACCCTCCGTTGCGGTGCGTCCACTTGCTCACTGGTTGGAGCGTTGAAGCAGACCAGCATTTCACGGTCTTATCCCGACTTGCGGTCCAAATCTTATCTAGGGTACGCTGCATTCTGTAGATGGCGCCTTCATGCGCTGGGATGTTCATCACGGGCTCTCCCGCGGAGTTCCAAACGCGAAGATGTCCGTCGCGACCGCCTGTGACCCACACATTTTTTGAATCTAAAAATATGGCGGCGTATAGTCCGCCTTCATGGAACCCCATGGCCGGGGCAGCAGCCAGGTCCATCGACTCAGTCGGGTTCCAAATGCGCCCCTCTCCATTGCTTGAACCTACAAAGATATTGCTGCCTTGAGCAACCAAGGTTCGAATTTTCACGGGTTTCGCAAGTGACCACTCGCCAGTCAATCGACCGCTTGTCCATTCCAAGATGCGCCCATCACCTCCTCCTGAATAGATTCGGCCGTTTTCGTGCTGTAAAAGTGAGAAAACGCCTCCTCGGTGCGCAGTCCATCGTTTAGTCTCTTCAGATGTGTTGAAGAAAAACAACTCGCCATCTTCTGTCCCCGCAACCAGGCCATCAGCGGTCACGCAGACACAAAAAAACGCTTTTTCGTGGTGCAGGACGGCATGTCCCGCATTTGGATCTTGGAACGGCCACTTGGCCACCACCCCGTCACCCCCTGCTGTCACCCATTCTTGGGTTATTGCATTCCAGGCAGCATCGTACAAAGCACCTTGGTGACCGGAAAGTGCATTCTCTTTTTCATTCGTTCCCATCAATTTCCGAATTTAGCACTCTCATAAACAATCTACAGTATGCAATACGTATTTCTCGCCATGGCCATTTTGACTGTTGTTGCTTTTATTCAATACCGCCGGAAGAAATAGTTGACCTTTCAGGTTCAAAGTAAACCATGAGCAAGCCTTCTATTCCAAAAGGAACCCGGGATTTTGGTCCAGCGGTTATGGCGCGACGCAATTGGATGTTCAGCATCATGCGCAATGCGTTCGAACGGCATGGGTTTCAGCCCATTGAAACTCCTGCAATGGAGAACCTCTCAACCCTAACGGGAAAATATGGGGAGGAGGGAGATCAACTTATTTTTCGAATTCTCAACAATGGCGACTTTTTATCGAAGGCCGATGGCCAGGCTTTGCAGTCTAAGGATAGCAAAGGACTGATCCCGAGCATCTCTAAAAAAGCGTTGCGATATGATTTGACTGTTCCTTTTGCGCGTTTTGTTGTCATGTCTCGAAATGAACTTCAATTTCCGTTTCGACGGTATCAGATGCAGAATGTTTGGAGAGGCGATCGTCCTGGGAAAGGCCGTTATCAGGAATTCACTCAGTGCGATGCTGACATCATTGGCTCGGAGAGTTCTTTGTGTGAGTTGGACTTGATGCTCCTCTTTGATGAGGTGTTAAAAGAGTTGGGAGTACCAGAATACCGGATTGCAATCAATGACCGTCGATTGCTCAACGGTTTGGGCAGAAGTTGGGGGGTGTCGAACCAGTTGGGTGATTTGACCGTTGCTTTGGATAAATGGGATAAGATTGGCACTCAAGGGGTCGTCAAAGAATTGAGCGAACGGGGCTTTTCGGATGCCGTTGTTGGGTCGATTACGGCTTTGTTTGCTTTGCTTGAGGAGCCTTCTTATTCAGCACGAATGCACGGTCTAAAAGGAATGCTTCTGGAGGAAGATCACGAGGCTCACGAGGCTTGGACTGAACTGCAGCTTCTTTTTGAGCGTGCGATAAACTGTGGAGTTCATCCAGACCAACTGGTATTTGATCCGGCTTTGGCTCGTGGGTTGGACTACTACACTGGAGCTATTTTTGAGGTGCGCGTGGACAATGCTCCAGTTGGTAGCATTTGTGGAGGAGGCCGTTACGCCGATTTGACAGGAATTTTTGGTTGGGAAGGAATGAGTGGAGTGGGCATCAGTTTCGGTGCTGACCGGATTTATGATGTCCTGGAACATTTTGAGTGCTTTCCTGAAGAATCACGTGTTGGATCCAAAGTCATGATTGTTCAAATGGATGCAGAAGGCGTCGAGGATGCGCTGCAATTGCTCCAAGCGTTGCGCAAATCAGGGGTGGATGCTGAGTTGTATCCCGATGCCGCCAAATTGAAAAAACAACTGAAACACGCGGCGGATATTGGCGTTCAATTTGTGGCAATGCGCGGTGAGAAGGAGCGTGTCTCCAATGTTTGGACCTTGAGGAATATGACCACAGGTGATCAAGCAGAATACACCACCGAGGAATTGCTAAAAGAGATGCCGTGACGCACGTCTTAAGCAACCACCTTGAGCGTTTTTTCCCAATTGATTTCCTCTTGTTTTCCAGAATAATCGCCAAGTAGCTTCAAGCGCTTGGAGCATGCAATCTGAGAATCCACCAAACTTGGATGTGCGCACGTGAGAAGGATCTCGCCATCTTCCATGTCGATGAGCAATTGCATCGGTTCAATCGGCTGATGATTGCGTTCAGCCCATTCGAAAAAGGGCCATACCATGGACTCCACCCATGGACTGATTCTTAAACTCTCGGTACAGCGTGCCAAGTGAGAGGCTTCGAGCATGCCATCGTCTACGTCACAGAGGAACCGCCCCGCGGTCAACAGCTCCATGAGGCTCAGGTGAGTTTTAATGTGCTCGATAGTCGTCTCCAGTGTGAGGAAAGGCACGGATCCTTCAGAGAGAATGTGTCTTAAGTGTCGCGCAAACAAGGTGATAATACGTTCCGCGCGGCCATGGTCTCCAAAAGTCAAGTGGTTTTCAATGGTCAGCAGGATTACATGAAATCTTTGGTCGTACCGATCCAATACCGCTTGAGATTGTTCGGCCTTCTCCAAGCGATCATTGAGCCGCTCTTTCTCATGCAGTCTTTGCAGTTGCAGACGCAGCTGGATCAAACGCGAATGAATGGATTCTGGGGAGTCGTTGTTTTGAACGACTGCAGGACTGATGACCGGACTGCGATAGGCAAATGCAAATAGGGCCAAAGGAGGCATGAGGTAAATAGACCACATATCATCCTTTAGGAAGGCATGCAATGCGCCGCAAAGACACCAGCCAAATACACTCAGAGTGGTGGGGTGAGTTAAGACATGAGCCCAGGAAACATGCTGTGTTTTGGTTAGAGTCAGTACCCGAGGAATGAAGAGGGGATAGGCGTCCTTCGTCGCCCTCGCGATGGTTACGAACCCAAGTGCTGCCCAACCGATCGTCCAACCCGTCATGTTTGCGAAGCTAGGGTATTCATCCATTTTCGGGCCG
>CAJWIF010000033.1 GCA_913041135.1 uncultured Flavobacteriales bacterium | reverse complement strand
GAACGAGAAGCGCGCAATCGAGGTGTTCTTTTCCTGAATGTAGCGGGGGGGTTAGATCACGATTTTCAGGACAGCCTGCATTGGAGTCCAGTTCAACACCTCGCCGTCAGCGAAGCCATTGCCGCTGTGGTTATCGGGTGAACGATGATCCACACCCCGTTTCTTCCTTATGAAGCGAGACGAATACAGCAGCTTTGTGACAAATATCAAAGGAAACAAGCGTTGGCTGCGCCACAGTGCAATCAATACAGACCAACAAACCAATATGATTGGATGCAATTGTCGATCCCCTCAAAACCGCTACGATCTAAGCAACCAATCAAGACGTATAAGCGTTTAAAAAAAAGATACGACCTTGTGTCTCTAACTTGGCTTAACCGAACCGCTTGAAATGAAATACCTCCATCACCTTATTCTCTTTTGCGCCGTTCTGCTTCACAGCCAGCTCATTGCGCAAGTCATCGTTCCGATCGAGGATTATTCGGTCAATTTCTTCGGTCAAGTTCAACTCTCCATCGAAGGGGAGTCAGGTAAATATTACATCTTAGAAGCGCAGCACAGCCCCTCTTTTGAATGGACCTCATCCATGACCCTGGGCGTGGATGGCACGCTGGTGATTTCAGAACCTGGTACCGCATACCCCTTGGAAAACTATACCGTCTGGGAATACGACGCCTCCAACCCTGGAGACATCGATGGAGATGGGATTGACGATATCACGGAATTCCAGAACATGCCGACCGACGCGCCGTTGAATTTTGCGGAAGCCGTCGATTTCGTGAACGGAGCAACCTCCATCCCCGATGCCGAAACATTTCTAAATCTCGCCGATGTCAACAACGTGGGTTGGGCGCCATTTCTAGACGACCAGTTGTATGTGAAATTCGGAATTCTCGACCGGGACACCCCTGAGCCCAAAGTGTATTTCATCAATAGCAATACCCATGGCGTTCACTATGGCTTTTGGAACGCCATTGGTGCGGATGTCACGGGGGATGATTCTTCTGGAGAGATTGTGTTCAATCCCATACAGCTCAATCCCAATGGACTCATTGGTGGGTATTCATTCAACTTCTCTTTCGGAAATGCTTACGATTTCGAGGCAACCCAGAGGACCTACCAGCTGCTGATGGCGAGCATGCCTTTTGTACAAAACAACATGAACCACTTCATCGGTGAAAATGATGAAGATGATTACCTCGACGATTACGCTGACGATTATGAAGATTCCGGAATCGACGTAGTGCTGGAGTCGGTCGTGTTTGGAAACGTGGATTACATCCCCCTGCACCAAGCTGAAGGCTTTGGTTTCTTCCGACACATGGAGCTCGATGAGACTCCTGGCTCACGGGACATCGTTTTGTACGATGCCTTGCCAAACTCACTTCCCCGAGTGGGCGGAATTATGACGTCCGTCATTCAAACACCCTTATCGCATGTGAACCTGCGGGCCATTCAAGACAATGTGCCCAATGCGTACATCGCCGATCCCCTTTCCATCGACTCCATCGCCAGCCTTTTAGGGAACTATATTTATTACCGCGTTGAGGCGGAGTCCTATTTCATCCGGGAAGCGACACTGGATGAGGTCAACGATTGGTACGAGGATCTCCGGCCGACAGACCCGCAAATTCCTGAACGGGATTTGAGCATCACTGAGATTTTGCCTTTGGATGATATCAGTTTTGATATGTCCTCGGCACTCGGTGCAAAATGTGCGAACGTGTCCACAATGCGGACATTCGGATTTCCTGAAGGCACCATTCCGGATGGCTATGGAGTTCCGTTTTATTTCTACGACGAATTTATGCAGTACAATGACTTCTATGAAGAGGCAGAAGTCATGATCACCAACCCGTCATTCATTTATGACATTGATTTTCGTGAAGACCGCTTGCGTGATTTTAGAGACGACATCAAAGACGCGCCGATGCCGCCTTGGATGATGGACGCTTTGCAAGAGATGCACGACTCCTTCCCTGTGGGAACTCCTGTTCGATGCCGATCGAGTACAAACAACGAAGATTTACCTGGGTTTAGCGGCGCTGGACTTTACACGTCCAAGACCCAATATCCCGAGGAAGGACACATCTCAAAGTCCATCAAGCAGGTCTATGCGAGCATGTGGAATTTTAGAGCCTATGAAGAACGTGATTTTTACCGCGTAGATCATTTCATGGCCGCCATGGGAGTCTTGTGCCATCCCAATTTTCAGGAGGAACAGTCCAATGGAGTTGGAATCAGCCTGGACCCCATTTATGATAGTCAAGGGACGTTTTATTTGAATACCCAAGTGGGTGAGTCATTGATTACAAATCCCGATCCCAATGCCGTTCCTGAAGAGATTCTGCTCTACGAAGATCCGGAAGAGGGGGCTGGGTTTGTCGTGTTGAGGTTGTCCAACCTGGTGGAACCTGGAGAACTGGTTATGGATTTAGAAACCCTCGACCTCCTCAGGGAATACCTGAACGTCATCCATGACGAGTTTGCCGTGCTTTACGGCGTAGAAGGAATCGAAGGGTTCGGGATGGACATTGAATACAAGGTCACGGCCGAAGACCAATTGGTCATCAAGCAAGCACGACCGTGGGTGTCATTTTGGGCAGGCATCAAAGCCGATGACGACTTGGCTGTTGAAGAGCTCATCGATCCGGTGGCATCCTCCTCATTGGGAATGGAAGAAATGGTCACCATCCGGGTGGCGAACACCGGATTGAATGACATGAGTGATTTCGATCTCTCCTTGCTTGTGGACGGACAGTTGATGGAAACCATGAACATCACCGATGTGATTGAGCCTTTCAGCGACGCTGAATTTCAATTCACTACGCCACAAGATTTCTCAGCCACAGGTGATTACATGATCACGGGTGTCGTATCCGACCCGGACGATGGTTATGGAAACAACGACACGCTTGATTTCGTTCTCAGTCACATCCACGCGCTGGACGCATCCATTGCTATTGGGCAGGTCAACTCGACATGCGATGGTCAAATGAGTGTCAGTACCGTGCTGACCAACCATGGTGAAGAGGCCATTGAATCTGTTGAAATCCTGGTCTTGGTCAATGACGAAGTGATGGCGGTCTTAGAGGAAGATGTGGACATTGTTTCCCAAGAACAGGGCAGCTTGTCTTTCCTCATAGATGACGACTTCCTCTCCACTAGCAACATCATTCAGTTGGCCATCACCAACGTCAACGGAGTCACTGACGGAAACGCCAGCAACAACACAGCGACAACAAGCGCCGATTTGGAGGTGGACTTTGAAACCCTCACGCTCTATTTCCTCGCGGACAATTATCCCGGTGAAACTTCTTGGAAAATGATCGATGTGGGATCGGGACAGATCGTGTCTGAAGGCGACTTAGGAGGAGGTGCTGACGAATACACAGAGGAAATCTGTGTCAGTTCTAGCTCGTGTCTCACCTTGTATGTATTTGATTCATATGGCGATGGCATGTGCTGTGGCTACGGACAGGGGTATTTCCAAGTGTGGAATTCTGAAGGCGAAATCATCGTTTCCAACGATGGCGATTTTGACGATGAAGCCGTCGAGTCTTTTTGTGCCGGGGACAATGGCTGTGAAATTTTGGCCAACATCGATGTTGAACACACCTCATCATCATCTGCGGATGACGGAATCATCACCATCACGACATATACTGCGGCGGACAATTTTGAATACAGCATCGACGCTGGACAGTCATTCGGAAGTTCGAACACGTTCGACGGCCTCACTGCAGGAGCGTACGATGTCGTTGTTCAAAACGAAAGCGGAACCTGTACCTACATGGAAACCATTTTTGTAGACGTTTGCGACTTTACAGATTTGGAAATCACCGTCACTCACCCCTATTCCGTGTTGACTGCGGACGGCTCGATTGTGATCACGGCTTTGTCTGGAGAAAGTTCATACCAATACAGCATTGATGGCGGACAAAACTTTGCAACGTCTGGTACATTTATGAACCTACCTGTCGGCGAATACAATGTCGTCGTGTCGGACAACCTCAGTGTGTGTGCTTATGAATTTGAACGATTGCTTGTCCCTAGCGGCGTAGTTACTGTTGACGACGCTGTTGTCGATGACACCTTCATCAAGATATACCCCAACCCCACAAGCGATCAATTCAATATTGAAATCGAGTCTTCGGGCACTTGGGATGAGCCTTTGCAAATCATGGTGTTGGATCGATTGGGCCGGGTCCTCGAAACAAGCAGCATTCCGAACGGCACAACCAGAAAGACGATTTCGCTCAATGGCTATGCTCCCGGTACATACTTCGTCAAGTGCTTCACTCAGACGTTTGAGCAGAACTTCAAGGTGATCAAAGTGTAATACCGCTGCAACCAATTGATTTTGTGCAAGGTTACTTAAGTATGATGGATTCATTTCTACTTCTGGCGACCGGTTTGGGTCTTCTTCTTTCGTTCACCGGTTGTGATACCACTGATAATGGTTTGCTGTACGGTTGTATCGATAACATGGCACTCAACTACAACCCCGAGGCCAATGAAAATGATGGAAGTTGTGAATACGAGGTTATCGAGGTTGTGCCGGGTTGTACGGATTCAGGAGCTTTGAATTTCGATGCAGAGGCCAACGAAGATGACGGGTCGTGCGCTTACAATGGGTGTCAGGATGGCATCGAATCTGTGCTTTGGGACGGTCACGGTTATGGCGTGGTGCAGATTAGCGGCCAATGTTGGTTCTCTGAAAATCTGCGGTCAACCCATTACAGTAATGGTGATGAACTCTTCAACTTGCAGGAGTCGGATGTCTGGTCCGACAACGAGTCAGGGGGGTACAGTATTTTGCACGATCAAGACCTCAACTTTGAAAATTTTGGCTACCTGTATAATGGGCAAGCGGTGATGGATCAGCGAGGGATTTGCCCATCGGGATGGCACGTGCCCACAGATGCCGATTGGGGTGAGTTAGAAATCCATTTGGGGATGCCTGAAAGCGAACTTTTCGATACAGGAAATAGAGGTGGTGATGCCAATGTAGGAGGGCATCTGCGTGGCTTTGGATATTGGCTGAATGACATTAACACCACGGATTCAGTGGGTTTTTCGGCTTTACCAAGTGGGTACCGGGACCCCACAGGTGGATTTATCGAACCCAATTATTTGGGGTTGTGGTGGACTTCTGAATTACAAGATGGGATGTTCATTGTGCGCAGGAATCATGTGGGAGACAGCGGGGTTGGCCGTCTATTGGTAGACCCAAACAATGGTTACGCTCTGCGTTGTGTTCAAGATTGACTTGAAGGCTGAAGGTTGGCTATGCCAAATGTTGTGGGCTTGAATTTTTAAAGCAAGGGCGCACTGACCCACTTGTCAACCGCTACAAGGCCGGCCATTTGGGGCATGGGTGCAACAATGTGACGTATGACAACTCGTGTCTTTCCCGGGGTACCACCGGAGTGGCCTCGTTGACTTCGGGACCACGCTCCAACGCAAACATAGCACCGCTCCGATACAATGGCCAAAAGTGCCACCTGATGGATGGGGTGAGAAGTGAATTCAATAAACAGCTTTACCTTCAGGGGGCAGAAAACGGAGCCATGGCAAAACACACGAATTACCCCGCAACACGATTCTTCTTGGCCTGTGCGTCGGCGATGCTCCTGATGACAGCAATTCCAATTCATGTTGCCGCCCAGGAGAGCCCCGATCTGTTTACTATTTATCTGGTCCGGCATGCCGAAAAACAGTCTGACACCACTGATCCAGCCCTCACTTCGTGTGGTATTCAGAGGTCAGAAAGTCTGAGTGCTTTTTTGGAAGCCGTGCCTCTTGATGTGGTCTATAGCACAGACTACAAACGCACTCAAAGCACGGCCGTGCCCACAGCACGTGCCCAGGGATTGTCCATTCAATCGTATTCTACGCAGGCACTGGAGGAGATGGCGGAGCAACTGTTGGGGAACGGACAGGACGCTTTGGTTGTTGGGCACAGCAATACGACAGGAGTGCTCGCGGGTCTCTTGGTTGGAGAAGAAATCGGGGCCTTCGATGAATCGATCTACAACCGGGTGTACCAGGTGGTCATTTCAAAAGATGACAAGCGGCTCCATATCTTCCATACCGCCTTTGACTGCGCGGAACGCTAGTGCATAAAAATCCCCGCAGCCATTTCCGGTGCAGGGATTTTACAAGAACTCAACTTTGAGGCTGATCGGAAGCTGCCACTGTCACACCTCAGCCGTTTCGCTGATTTTTCGAAGAAAATGTGACAACCGCAGACCTTTTTTTTCGGGCGGTTAAGGGCCCGCCATCTGTTCTTTAGGTTGTCGATCAATGTTCGGTCATCCATCGCTTCTCAACCGAACCGTCATCGTAGATATACAGCTGGATTTGATTCGCGGTGGGTGCAACCTGTCGGCCCCAAAGGTCGATAATGCGTTCTAATTTTTTGCCCGGAGTAAGAAGTGAGTTGATTGCGCTCACTTCCCCGCATGTTTTGATCAGGTAGAGCTGTGTCTGTTCGCCTCCTGAAGTGGACCCCAAAAGGAGGTAACATCCAACTTCTGTTTCTTTCACAGCGAAACCCGCGTCATCTGCTCCGGTGACACTTTCAAAAGTTTGAGTCCATTCTTCGACGCCAGCTTCCGTTGTTTTGACCAGGATCATGTCACTGTCGCCAAGGCTTGGTGGCCAATGGTCTCGGGTACCCCCTATGATGTATCCCCCGTCCGCAGTTTGTTGAACAGAATACCCCATTTCTCGGGTGTCAGCATCGCCGAATGTTTGACTCCATTCCTCGGTGCCATTTCCGTCCGTTTTGACCAAGTAAATATCGCGATCGGCATAATTTGAGTCTGAATCGCTTTTAAATCCAGACAAGATGAATCCCCCATCCGCTGTTTGTTGCAGCGAATATCCCGCATCGAAGTAATCCCCTCCATACGTTTGGCTCCAAAGTTCTGTACCACTCGCATCGGTCTTGATGAGGTAGGCATCGGAACTGGTGTTGTTTTGGATTTTTCTCCCGGGACCCATGCGGCCTCCAATGATATACCCCCCGTCATCGGTTTGTTCCAACGCGAAGCCGACGGCTGTCATTTCGTCGGTTCCAAATGTTTGCGACCATTCCTCAGCCCCGTTTCCATCGGTTTTGATGAGGTACAATTCTTTAAAATCTCCTTCGATATCACCTGGATTCGTTACAGTGTATCCCGCGATCGCATATCCACCATCCGACGTTTGACAAACAGCCCACGCTACATCATTTCTGGGATAACCATACACTTTAGCCCATTCTGTCTCCCCACTTGGGCTGGTTTTGAGCAAGAGAATATCCAATTCGCCGTCTTCACTGTCCTCACCTTCTTCGACGGTTACTCCCGCAATAATAAATCCTGCATCTGACGTTTCCTGAACGAAGTATCCCTTATCATCTGTGTTGTCATAGGAGCCGTTGTTGATGAAGTCATCATAGGTTTGACTCCATTCTTCATTCCCGTATTCATCGGTCTTGATGAGCAACACATCTGCACTGCCATTCCCTGCAGCATACGTGTATCCGAGCAAGATAAAGCCACCGTCTGACGTAATCTGCATCGACCGGCCCTCGTTTATAACTCCATCACCATAGGTCTGTTCCCAATCCTGAGCACATGCATTGGTGGCTTGGAACGTGAGCCCGACCAATTGGCAAAAGACCAGTGTGCGCTGAAGCATCATAATCGACGAGTGCCTTAAATTCATTTATGGATTTTTTTAAAAAACGCAAGAGGCGACACCGAACAAAAATCCCTTTCATTTTCACGTGTAACACCTGAAAATTTGCTCTTAGGGGCAATCAGAACCCAATCTCCAAATTTGACCACCATTTGAGAAAAGCATGAGACCCCCATCACATTCAAATGTTACGACCTGTGGAATGTCATCAATTGTGAGCGTATCTCCATCAAATGAGTACGTGTCCGTATTTGGAATTGCCTCTGATATATCCAAGGAAGTCCAATCGGATTCGTCGCATGCTAGGCAATAGAAAGTATACCTTATACCATTCAAAAATTCATACATCGTATTCGTATCATCTACACTATCAGTAGGCGACCATAGCCACCTTCCTTCAACCGCATACGACGGATCTTCGCACGACTGACCGAATTCACCCAACAGCCCCAGTACATCCACGATCGTAACGATTCCGTCGCCATCACCGTCGTATTGAAGATTGCACGGAGGCTCGACAGGTTCGCTCACATCGACACCAACACTGCCGCCCAAAGTCCAATTAGACGTGAAAGTTCCGGGAATGATTTCTGTTGCTTCCCAAAACAGATAGTCCTCCACGAGACAAGCCACTGGATTGCCGTTGTGAAAAGCGGAATCATTGGTGAGCAGGACAGAAACATACATCGTGTCCGTGACCGGCATATCGAAACCAAAGGACACGTGATTTTCATCTACAAGTGTCTCTTCGTGCAGGACATTCCCCTGAGAATCCGTGAACTCCCATTCCATTACATTCTCGGAATGAGGCCACGTGAGATAGCCACCGGGATGATACATATTGATGCTACTGGGATTCGACCCCACATTGACCACTAAGTTCATCATATCGCAATCGACCGTTGTTGTTTGAGCGATCGACCATGGGGTGACTCCCAACATGAAAGCGATCAGGAGGAGGTTTTCTTGTTTCATCGAGTCGTTGGATTCAAACTTCGTGTGACTAAAATAGGCTCACAAACGTATTTTTCATTCATGCCTAAGGGTGTATATCAGCGCACCACAACTCGATACGTGCGACGTTGCAAGCCTTGCTCTAAGGTCAACAAGTACATGCCCGATGAGATTCCGTCAACATCCATCCTGAACTGTTCCTGAGGTGCAGGAAACCATGTTTGCATGCCGACGAGGTTTCCGTGGACACTGGTTAACGTTCCCGTTACCAATCCCGACATGGGGCTTGACCAATTCATCCAAATTTCATGATTCGTCACTGGATTTGGAAAAACATCACAAGTGAATAAAGGATTCGAAAGCTGGTCAATGCTTTGGAGCTCATCACCATTGATGACGTTGATGGTGAATCCATCTTGAAAGCCCCAGACCCAACCCAATGAATCCACACTCACAGAAGCGCAATACGTATCAGAGCAGTTTTCGAGTTCGTTGGAAACCGTCAAACAAAGCTCATACGGGCCATTGGTATCGTACGTCCAAACAGGGAAGGGTTCTGAACTTGTTCCCTCATCTCCGAAACTCCAAAAATATTCATTTGATGCATCGTAATTCTCCAGGTTGATCGAAAGAACGAAAGGCAGGAGCTCTCCTGTTTCGTCCGAATATGCTTGGACAACTGCAAACGATGCTTCACATTCTCCATTTTCAGGATCCCATGTGCCATCCCAATTGTTGGCTTCAACCCAAGCCCAAACATCCGCACAAGCCACTTCATCTCCAGCGACGCCGGCCGTGATGGATTCCATCAGACCACAATACCACGTAAAATCCGGGTTGTCTTGGTTTCCGCATTCCAAAGTAGCGTATGTCATGAGCAGTTCGGTATCGAGGTCCTCCAAGCAATTTTCGGGCTCATCATCTTCGCAAGCTTCCAAATCAAAATACACATTGTACCAAAAGCTGTTTGCTTGATTGATCGATGTGTCGGGGATTGCGCTCGCGGTGAACGTTTCCGCCTCCGAATTGCACCCCAAAATGGTCACATCCACATCGAAAGACAAGAAACCAGAGCTGTCTTGTGGCATGTATCCCCACGGCCACGTGCTCCATCCCGAAGAACCGACAAAAGTGGTTTCATATCCACCCGCGGGGCTTCCCCAAGGACTGACTTGAACAAGAACATCAAGCGTGTCGTCTTCAGCGGCATCCAATACGCTCCAGTGAAGTAAAAAAATATGTTCGGTAATCTGCGCAGAGGCCAGTCCAGAAACAAGAATGAAGCAAAGAGTTATAAATGTTTTCATAGTAGTGATTAGACTTCTAATCGTTTAAAAAGGTTGCGGAAAGAAGATTAGCAAGATGTCCAACTAGATCATTGCAAGCAATGATACGGTGAGTCGAAAGTGAATAAGAAACCGCGTTATTTCATTTTGAGCGTTGCAAAAGTCTTTCGAGATTGCCGGGTTTTCATCACGCCTTGGGGTGAAAAACCTCGATATGAGTTTTTTTTGACAAAATCAGTGCCACCCTTGTTCGAGCGAGGATTTTGAAGATCTCCATACAGGCAACCTACTATCGAGTAGAACAGCAGTCATCACTGGATAACTGTGCGCAAGACCTCGGAGCCTTTTACACTTGAAACGTTCCCTTCTTACTTGCTAAAAATTGGCTGATATCTCTACACAACCAACGCAATTGACTTAGACACCAACTCGAACGGGACTTACTTGAACAAGCATCCTAGCGTGAGATACTATTTCAATGGACCCAGCAATGCACCGAAAACCCATAAGCGCTTCTAAAACAACACCTTAAGGTATTCGCTTATTTTGTCTTTTGATCGTTTTCGAATACATTGTGTCATTATTAAATATCCCGTTATGGAACAAAACAACAATTCTTTCAATCGCGAAGAGCATCTTGTGCCTTCACTCAAAGCAGCTGTGTACTACTTACTGATTTATATCCCGCTCTTGCTTCCTCTTTCTATTTGGAAAACAGCGGCTGTATCACTTGCAAAACTTTGGCAAACTCGAAGTGTATCTTTTGAAAGTCCCTCTGGGAAATATCCCCTTTGGAGTATGTTATATAACTACCTTATAACCTTCGTTTTTGATTCCGCTATTTTGCTGGCTTGGGTATTTGGACTCTATCAAGCCCTATTCGAATTCAAGGGCTATGAGGTTTTCAAGTACATGGATTTCTTTCCCGCCATGAAAACCACGCTGCTCGGACTGCTCACGATCTACACGAGTGTCATCTTGCTAAAACTCGCGAAAGAAACCCTTAATTTCATTCTCGACAACCTCATAACGTGGATACTGGATGTCATTCGTAGCATCGGGCAGATGATGGTCAACATCTGGAAACTCAACTTTGTAATCCGTCGAAAGGGGGAATAACTCAACGACTTCTCATGTAAAATCCTCACCGCCTTTTATTGGGTCGTGAGGATTTTTTTTTGTTCGAAGAAGCGAGTTGGCGTTATCGAGGTTTCGGATAACGGCGGCAAAGCAGCAATGTCACATGTCTTGCTGTTCGACCAGTTCATTGAGTCGTGATCCATTTTAATACTGGGCACATTTCGACGCGAAGCTCATCTTTACAGCAGGCAGATTACAAGCGCTGCGTCATTACATTCGCTTCATGAATTCCCGATTTTCCATCCTAGGTTTCTTGGTCTTTTTCACGGCATCGAGTTCAGGTCAAGACATCGCTCAGGTCGATGTACAAGCCCTCTCAGAATTGGATGTTCTTGTCTCCAAACACGACGACACCAAAAGCCTCTTGAATGCCACAAAAGCGTATCCGGTCGCTGAAGTGCAAGGTCGGACCACTGTAGGATTCTTGGGGCGATTGACCGAGGGCGTCACGGAAGCCGAATGGCGCGTTTGGGCGGCCAATGAAGAAGCCGTAACCGCGGGAGCATGTCGGCAAGGAATCGCTTCGTTTCGGGTGGATGCCTACTCGCTCGACGCTCTATGGGAAACCCCTATGGCGCTCGTCGAATTGGCTTCGCGTGCGGTGCCCGACGTCAATAAATCCCGCTACGGAACACGAGTGGACAGTGTACATGCGGGGTTCAATCTTCCGCAACCATATCACGGCGAAGGCGTGCTCATTGGCGTGCTCGATTGGGGGTTTGATTACACACATCCGATGTTTCGCGACACCACCCTCTCGACCTCTCGGATCCGCGCGGTGTGGGACCAATACCGGCAAGCTGGGCCAACACCCGGTGATTACGGGTACGGCACCGTCGCAGAATCCCCATTCGACATCCAATTGTTGGGAAGCGATACCTCCAACGTTTATGGCTACTCTACGCACGGAACCCATGTGGCCGGAATCGCTGGTGGAAGTGGCGCTGGAATTGGACTCAAAGGCATGGCGCCTGCAGCAGAATTTTTGTTCGCCACACTGATGGTGGATGAGTCCTCCGCATTGGATGCCTATGATTGGATGCAAAGCGTGGCGGAAGCGGACGGAAAGCGGTTGGTCATCAACAACAGCTGGGGCTTGCCCCAATGGGGAACGCCGGACGGCAGTGGACTGAGCAACCAATTCATCGACGCCATGTCGGATGAAGGAGTCGTGTTTGTGAGTTCCAATGGCAACAATGGCGATGTTGACTTTCACTTGGATCACACATTTGAAGCGCCCGGGGATACCATCCGATCCCGGGTGAAGTTTTACCCGCTGACTTCCAACCCCAACGCCTGGGGCCAGAATCTCACGTTGTGGGGAGAGGTGGGTGAGTCATTTGAAATGGGATTCCGGTTAACCGTTGGCTTATCCACGGTTGTGGGTGAAAGCCCCATGTACAGCACTTCCGACGGACCTTTGATTCTGGACACGAGTGTGGTGGTCAACAACGACACCATCGTTTACGACGTGGTCCTGGAGCCCTCGCACCCAGCCAATGGACGACCGTTCATGCAGATGCGCATCCACAAAGGGAGCGCCAATGTCGCCGTGTTAATGCAAGTAACCGGTGAAAGCGGTCGTGTGCATGCCTGGAATCACACACACTTGACCAATGATGTGGGCAATTGGGGACAGGACTTTCAAGCAGCCCAATCGGGTTGGCTGAGTGGTGACCCCTACTACGGCATCCAACAACCCGCTTGCGGCCACAGTGTCATTGCCGTCGGTGCCTACGCCTCGGAATATCTGAACCCAGTTGGAACGGAAGTGGGCGGCACGTTGGCCAACTTTTCCACCTACGGCCCGACCTTGGACGAACGGCTCAAGCCCAATGTCTCCGGTCCTGGCGTGAGCGTCGAATCTTCCTTGAGTTCGTTCCGCGACATCGGCTACAGCGTCACAAACACCGTGGAATTTGACGGAACGGAATACGAATTTGCACGGCTATCCGGGACGAGTATGAGCGGTCCCGCCGTCGCTGGCGTGGTGGCTTTGATGTTGGAGGCCAATCCCGAGCTGACTCCGGCTGACATCCGTTCTATCTTGGAATCGACAGCCCGCCAAGACGAGGATACAGGGGAGCTACCGGCGGAAGGTGATCACGTGTGGGGACACGGAAAGGTGACGGCATCGCAAGCCGTACTGGCCGCTTTGAATTGGGACTCCAGCTTAGGCGCTCCCGACTTTTTAGCCAAGAGACCCCGTATATTTCCGAATCCGGTGCGCGAACGTCTGTGGTTCTCTGGACTCTCCGGCGGCAAATCAACGTGGGAAATCTTTGACCTCCACGGCCAACTTTGTCAATCGGGCCGGACCTTTGACCTTTCCTCAATGGACGTATCCATGCTGCACCCTGGCTTGTATATCATTCACGTTCAATCGGGACATCACGCGCAAGGCTTCAAGTTCCTCAAACATCCGTGAGGATCGGCACCGCTTCAACGTAGTCAGTACACTAGACCGATACCCTTGGAAAACTTAATCAGCAAAATAAAAAATTCCATAGCGCTCTCCGCTGAGGCCGAGGTATACATCCACTCGATCGCCAAAGAAAGGACGGTATCGAGAGGGGATATTTTGATCCAACAAGGCCAAACCGTGAACAAGACCTTTTTTGTGAAGCACGGGAGCCTTCGTTCATTTTGCATCGACCAAGAAGGCAAGGAACACACGCTGCAGTTTGCGATCAAAGACTGGTGGATCAGTGATTTTACAGCCATTTACAATCATGTACCTGCGTCTCTCACCGTGGAATGCATCGCAGATTCCACTGTCATTGAATTCAACGCTCGAGAGCTGGAAGAGATCTACAATCGATTTCCTGAGTTTGAGCCGTACCAGAGAAAAAACTTGGAAAGGCACATCGTAAGCCTGAACAAACGAATCTTGAATCAAATGCAACTGACAGCGCTTGCTCGGTACCAATTGTTTCTTGAGCAGTACCCGGACATTGAACAATCCATTTCCAATTACCACATTGCCTCTTACCTCGGTATGACGCAACAAAGTTTGAGCCGAGTGCGTGCAGAATTGGCCAAAATTTGATTTCTTACCATAGGCTAATTTTTAGTCAAAACCCGCATTCTACTTTTGATGTCATACTTGAAAAGACAAAAGTTATGCTGAAGAAATTGCTGGGAATCGCCCCAAAATTAGAGTCAGATGGCTCTTACAGCCCATCGAAATTGGCCCTCAAAATGGGCGTGACTGACAAGACCGATTTTGAAAGCATTTCTCATCCAAAAATCAAGGGCAAGCGGTCCAAGGTTCTTGTGGTCTTCACAGAACAGAAGAACTTGAAAATGAAGAACGGAAAACACTTTTCTACAGGAAACCACCCTGTGGAAGCCCTTTTGCCCATGCTTCATTTGAAAAACGCGGGATTCGAATTTGAAATTGCGACCCCAACAGGAAAACCCGTCGTGTTCGAGATGTGGGCCTTCCCGGAAAATGATCAACATGTCAAAGCCATCTTCAACGAACACCAGAAGAGCTTTGAAAATCCGGTTAAACTCACTGACTTCATTGCGTCTTCTTTCGACCATTCAGACTCGTATGCAGCGGTGTTTATCCCGGGTGGACATGGGGCTATGATCGGTATTCCTGAAGACAGAAATGTTGCGAAAATCCTGAGATGGGCGCATGAAAAAGACGTGTTTACCATCACCCTTTGCCACGGACCAGGCGCATTTTTATCCACCACCTTGGACGACCAAGAATTCCTTTACAAGGGCTACAACATGGCCGTTTTCCCTGATTCGGTGGACAATCAGACGCCTATGTTCGGCTACCTGCCCGGTAAAATGACATTCGGAGTGAGCGAGACCTTAAAAAGCCTCGGCGTGAATTTGATGAATTCCAAGATGGACAAGACCGTATGCGCCGACCGAGGCGTCATCACAGGTGCCAGCCCATTGGCATCCAATGAACTCGGAAAACTTGCCGTGAAAACCTTGCTCGCAAAATTCAACTGAAACATGGAATTGATCAACAAACTGAATTGGCGGTATGCGGCGAAAGCAATGAATCGTCAAGTTGTACCACAGGCGAAGATTGACAACATCATAGAAGCCATATCCCTCGCCCCTACCTCCAGTGGATTGCAACCCTTCGAAGTCTTTGTGGTCACCAATCAAGCCATCAAAGATCAAATCAAACCCGTTGCATGGAATCAGTCCGTTGTATCTGATTGCTCACATTTGCTGGTTTTTGCCGCTTGGGATCATTACACCGAGGACCGTATCAACATGATGTTTGACCTCGTGAATGAGGTGCGGGGGATGAAAAATGAAGGATGGGAGAGTTACAGGCAAATGCTTTTGAAAAGCTATCCCCTGCGAGATCCCGAAATCAATTTCAATCACGCTGCAAAACAAGCCTACATCGCCTTTTCACAAGCAATCGTAGCTGCAGCCTTTGAAGAAGTTGATGCGACTCCGATGGAAGGCTTCAAGGCCAGTGCCGTGGACGAAATCTTGGATCTGAGAGCCAAAGGACTCAGAAGCTGTGTTTTGCTCCCGTTGGGTTACCGCGATGCCGAGAATGACTGGTTGGTCAACCTCAAGAAGGTTCGGAAAAGCAGAGCAGACTTAATTACTGAAGTCGACTAAAAACTGTCCCCAATAATAGGGGAGCAATCAGGGCAAATGCACCATTGAAAAAGAGGCCCGCACAAGTCCATGCTTTCAACCATTTTGGGATCAGGTTGACGTTGCTACATCCCGCGGATGGTTAAGTGTGATCCACTTGGGCGGTCCTTTTGACCGTTAACGACCTCGTCAGTCCCAAGGTCCACCTCGGGTGACGTTCACGAGCGTATCTCCATCCAGCCGATACAGTCCGCCGCCAAAACCGAACCAAAGACGGCCTTTTCGATCCTGGTAGATGGAATTGCACCCGAATCTGAAATCGGGATTCTCAGGTTGGATTTGAGTGAATGCCTTGAAGTTGATGCCGTCGTAGCGGTATACGCCATGGCCGGTGGCGCACATCCAGATGTTGCCGTCCCGGTCTTCCAGGACGGAGTAGACCTCATTTTCGGTCAAGCCCGGGACATCAGGAAAAGAGGTGACCGTTTTGCCGTCCCACATGCACAGGGCACCGCGTTGATCACCTGTGGTCAAGTGCCAGTGGAAACAGCTGAGCCAGAGGTTTCCATACCGATCCTCCAGGTGCAAGGACACGTTGTTGGTGGGCAGACCGTCGGCAGTGGTGAGTTGGTGAAAATCTTCGCCATCCCATCGGAAGGCCCCCTGATCGGAAGTGGCAAACCAATGGTCGCCGTTGCGCACCTGGCGCATGTTCTTCGGCTCGTAGCCTGTGGTGTTGGTCCGTGGCAAGTTGGGCTCGGGAAGCGGGAAGGGTTCGAAATCCCCATTCACCTCTCGGTGAAAGCGGCCCTCCGATTGCACCCAGAGAACTCCACTGTTGTCGAAGTAAGGCCGCACCGGATTGATCGGAAAGCCAGTAGGGTGTTTTGCCCGCGCCAGGGTTGCACCATCCCAGGTCATGAGGGCAGATCGTCCACCCAGATTTTCCTCCGCCGAAACCAGCCACAGTTGGCCTGCAGAATCAAGCGTCAAACCCGTTACACGGTCGCCTAGCAGCCCATCCTCCGCATGGAAATAGCGCAACTCCTCTCCATCCCACATCATGGCGCCGCTGCCCACCGAGCCCAACCACAGGTTGCCGTCGGAATCCTCGATCGGCCCAATCGGGTACTCTGCTACCTGCTGGTGACCCGCAGAGTCCTGCAGCTCGGGGACCATTGATCCTAACGTTGCCGCAGCAGGTTCAGTGGCCAAATGGCATCCAAAGGCCATGATGACGGCCAACAGAATCGACGGAAGAAGGACGTGTGACATGTAGAAATTTAGGCAAAAATAGACCCACACCGTGAGATCCAAAGAAGTAAGCCAACATAACGACCTCCCTTCAATCTGCCCTCAAATGACCCCAATTGAAATCATTTTCTCGCCATACCTGCCCATCAACTCATGAATCGCATCGTGATTGAGCGCCTCACGATCTTCCAAAAGGGTGTTGAGCACCTCACAGTCCTCCGATCGTTCACGTGCATGGAGCCGAGCACCATGAGGCGCGTGCACAGGTACCAAATGCAACCCGAGAACGGAAAAACGCGTACGTTTGAAATAATGCGACGCATGCAGACCACCGGCACCTTCATTTGGAATTTTCTACGCAATCCACAGCGGAATGCGAGTTTAATTCCTAGCAGCCGGCGCGCCAGTAAGGCCATGTTCCAAGGCATAGCAATCGAAAAGCTGTCCTACATCGTAGAATTGGGACCAGGGACCGGTTGCTTCACTCGGGAGTTGTACGCCAATGTTTCTAGCGATTGCAAGGTCATCATCATCGAATTGAACCCCGCATACATTCAACATTTGAGAGATCATTATGGAGATCGATTTGAAGTCATCCAAGGCAGTGCGGCTGATTTAGATGCTCTTATCGAAGAACGAAATTGGCCGCGCGTTGACTTGATCGTTTCAGGATTACCGTTCACACTGCCGCCCGAAGTAATGCAGGCTGTGATGAACGCACTGCAAAGACGCACAGAGTCCGGAACAGTTTACCGCTGGTTCACGTACTTTCCTGGGATGATGAAGCGGTACTACAGGCGTTTCGCTTTTCGTCGGGTTCAATCAGTGTTCCTGAATTTTCCACCCATGTGGATTTACACTGTGAATTGAGACGATGACAGCTTGGCCGCATGACCATGCTCTCAATTTGTCCAGATGTGAACAGTTTCCCTAAGGACCATCAGGCCATAAAACCAAAAATCGTCCAAGGGTTGCTTCCAAACGCTTCGTCGACGAACCACTTTTGACTCTGCACATTGCCTTTCTCAAAGCATTCTTTAATCGTTGCCAGAGTTGGTTTGACCTCAATACATGCTGTGAACTCCAATTTTCGTTTGTTGCTTGCATACGCATATCTGGAGTGCCAGCATGGATCTTAAAGAAAGAAGACGAAAGATTGCAAAAGGTTATAAACTCGATGTAAGCAAAGCAATTATGCCTTTTCTGTCTAAATTATGCATCTTAAATCCCATGTTATGAAGCTTCTATTGACCGTGTCAGCTTGTTTGTTGAGTTTGAGCCTGTGTTGCCAAACCGGCGACGCACGTGTTCTGGTCATCGGTATTGATGGAACGCGACCTGATTGCTTGGAAGCCGCCGACACTCCTTCCCTCGACGCCCTGATTGCCGACGGCATATACAGCCCTGACGCCCTGAACAACGACATCACCTACAGCGGTCCGGGGTGGTCAGCCATGCTGTGCGGCGTTTGGTCAGACGCGCACGGCGTGACCAGCAACAACTTTGTGGGTAGCGACTTTGACGGTTTCCCCTCTTTCATGCGGCGTCTAGAATTGGAAAATCCAGACCTCAACACGCATTCGATTTGCCATTGGTCTCCCATCAACGACTACATCTTGGGAGAGGTCGTGGACGAAGCCATCAACGCGCCCACCGATGCGGCCGTGCGCGATGCGGCTGTGTCCATTTTGGACAATGGCGATCCCCATGCGGTGTTCCTGCACTTTGACGACGTGGACATCAATGGGCACGGCTACGGATTCAATGCTACCGTCCCCCAGTACATCGGTGCCATTGAAACTACAGACGGCTATGTCGCGGACGTCATGGCCGCCCTCACAGACCGTCCTGATTACGCCCAAGAGAACTGGCTCATCTTGGTATCGACTGACCACGGGGGCATCGGGTTCAACCACGGGGGCACCTCCATCGAAGAGGAGACCATGTTTTTCCTTGCTAGCGGCAATGCAGTGGAACCCGCTGTGCTGCTCAAGGACACCCTTGACATCCTGCCCGCTCCCGAAAACTGTGTCGCCCCCGGAAGCGCCGAATTGCGCTTTGAAGGTAGCGGTGATGCAGTCGTCATCGAAGACAGTCCAGCCCTGCAGCTCGGTGTGAATCAAGACTTCACCCTCGAAGTCAGAATCCGCACGCAAGCCACGTCCGATGTGGCGATCATTGGCAACAAAGACTGGAATACGGGGCTCAATCCCGGGTTTGTCTTCTCCTTCGAATACCCCAACGGCCCAGCATGGAAGGTGAACATCGCCGATGGCAATGAACGCGCCGACGCCAATGGAGCAAGCGGCGTGGCCGACGGCCAATGGCACACCCTCTCGTGCTCCTTTGACCGCGACGGGATGATGCGGCTTTACACCGATGGCGTGTTCTCTGCCGAAGAAGACATCTCCGCCGTAGGCGACATTGACGTGGGCAGCGGTTGGTTTTTCGGATCAGACATCTTGGAGGCGTACAGCTACACCGGTGCCCTTTCAGAAGTTCGGTTCTGGCATGGCGTGCTCTCCGAGGAGGCCATCTCCGCTTGGCATTGCAGCAGCTTGGACGCCTCCCACCCGAACTGGGAATCCCTGCAAGGGCATTGGGCCCTCACCGAAGGCGCTGGATTAGAAGTTAGCAACAGCACAGGCAGCGGCCTCGTTGGCACGGTGCAAGGCGCGGAGTGGAATCAACCCGAGGGCATCATCACGTTTGACTACAGCAACACACCACGCATTGTCGATGTAGCGGTCACGGCCCTGGACCACATGTGCCTGACCCTCGAACCCGATTGGAACCTCACCGGCATCTCTTGGGTCGACGGATGCAGCACCACCGATGTTGCTCGTTTGGATCGCAGCACCATCAAGACCACGCTCTATCCCAATCCTGGAACGGATCAGTTCCAGATCACGGGCCTCTCGCCAAATGCCACCATCGAGGTGTTCGACCCCGCGGGCCGGCCTGTCCACTCCGCCCAACCCGGTTCGTCGACGCACACGGTGCCCCACACAGCCGGCCGCGGCGTATACCTCATCCGCATTGTCGATGGCGAGCAGCGCCGGACTCTACGATGGATCAGACACTAATCCAGAAAACCAAAAACCCCCGCATCGGTTGAAGATGCGAGGATTTTGAAAGTAGCCCGTAGGGG
>CAJWIF010000032.1 GCA_913041135.1 uncultured Flavobacteriales bacterium | reverse complement strand
GCATGCATAGGATATGTCGTTAACTTGTGCCTGTGAAGCCGCAAGACACTCTTGATTTTCATTTACGATGGGCTTGGACCAAGCTCTCCCGTATTTATAGTGCGGAAGCAGACCGCAGAGGCATTCCCTTTTCATACGTATTCATCTTATTGCATACGGAGCGCCAAGGGACTCCTTCTACCAAACTTGGTCCCAAAATGGGTATGGAATCGACAAGCCTGTCCCGCACCTTGAAAGGAATGGAAGCCATGGGCTTGATTGAACGTCGACAAGATGCCAATGACAAACGGTCCATGCGGGTTTTCCTCACGCAAAACGGGGTTGCGGCACGACGCCAAGCCCGGGATTTGGTGGTATCCGTCAATGACCGCCTGCGGGAACTCATGGGGTCAGATGCTGTCGACCGCCTTCTCATTGAAATGAAACGACTGAATGAAATTTTGGATGAACCCAGCTCCCTGATGGCAGGACTCGATTCCGGTTCTCTAACCACTACATCACTTTACGAATGACAAACCCCTCCATTCCTTTTCACCGCATTCAACGCATCGCTGTATTGGGATCCGGAGTCATGGGATCACGCATCGCATGCCACCTCGCTCAAACGGGATCAAGTGTGCTGCTCATGGATCTCCCCTCCGATTCTGGACCTCGCGACTCCATCGCTGCCGGACATCTGAAGGCAGCCTTGAAGTCCAAGCCTTCTCCACTGTACAGCAAACGCTTTACAGACCGCATTGAAACCGGTAATTTCGATGATGATTTGCCGCGTATCGCTGAGTGCGATTGGATCATTGAAGTGATTGTAGAGCGATTGGACATCAAGCAACAGTTGTTTGAACGGGTTGAGGAATTCCGCAAACCAGGTTCTCTGGTGACATCTAATACCTCTGGTATTCCCATTGCCCAATTGAGCGAAGGACGGTCCGAAGATTTTCAAAAGCACTTCTGCGGGACGCACTTTTTCAATCCTCCGCGGTATTTGCCATTACTCGAAATTATTCCTGGGCCCCTCACAGATCCGGAGGTCTTGTCCTTCTTTACGGGCTATGGTGAGCGCATTTTGGGGAAACAGGTCGTTCTCTGCAAGGACACACCGGCATTCATCGCCAACCGTGTCGGGGTATTTGCTATTCAAGCCTTATTCCATGCTGTTGAAGAAATGGGTCTGAGTGTTGAAGCTGTCGACAAATTGACGGGACCTGCAATGGGCCGACCTAAAAGCGCCACGTTCCGAACCTGTGATGTGGTGGGGCTCGACACCTTGATTCATGTTGCCAACGGCGTCGCAAGCAATTGCCCAGATGATGAGCGCAAAAATGTATTTGCCATTCCATCCTATGTGCAACACTTGGTCGACACTGGAGCGCTGGGAGCGAAGTCGGGAGCTGGCTTTTACAAGAAGACCGTCGGTACCGATGGAAAAAAAGAAATCCTGGTTTTGGATTTAAAAACCTTGGAGTACCGCTCTCAAATCAAACCTAAATACGCCACGCTCGAAGCGGCCAAGAAAGTTGACTCGTTGCCCGAGCGCACGAAGTTGCTCTTTGAAGGCACGGACGTAGCCGGAGAGTTTTACCGACGGATTTTTTCTGATGTCTTTGCATATGTATCCAATCGGGTGCCGGAAATTTCCAACGACCCCTATCGAATCGACGATGCGCTGCGCGCAGGTTTCGGTTGGGAGCTCGGAGCTTTTGAAAGCTGGGACGCCATTGGAGTTGAAAACGGCTTGCAATGCATCCGCGATCGTGGATTGGATGTTGCGCCGTGGATTCAGGAAATGCTCGATGCCGGACACACCACGTTCTACCGCAACCGCGATGGGATCCGGGAGTGTTGGAATCCCGCAACGAAAGCCTACGAGCCCCTGGAAGGACAAGAAGGGCGCATTGCCTTGGCTTGGCTTCCTGAGTCCTCTACCGTTTGGTCCAATAGCGGCACGACGATTCAAGACCTAGGAGACGGAATCCTCAATGTAGCCTTCCATACCAAGATGAATGCCATCGGTTCTGAAATCATTGAGGGCATTAACAAAGCCATCGATCTCGCCGAGTCCGATTCAAAATGGCGGGGCGTGGTGATTTCCAATGATGGGGCTCAATTTTCGGCCGGAGCCAATGTGGGCATGATCTTCATGCTCTCTGTTGAACAAGAATGGGACGACTTGAATCACGCGGTTCAAGTGTTTCAAAATACGGCCATGCGCTTGCGATACAGTGGCATCCCGGTCATTACAGCACCTCACCAATTGGCTTTGGGCGGCGGATGCGAATTGTGCATGCACTCCGACAAGGTGGTGGCGCACGCAGAGACCTACATGGGGCTCGTGGAGTTTGGCGTTGGCCTAATCCCGGGGGGAGGCGGAACCAAAGAGTTTGTGTTGCGACTGCACGATGAAATGCACGAAGGGGACATGCGGATCAACCGATTGCGCGATCGTTTCCTCACCATTGGTCAAGCCAAAGTTTCGACCTCTGCATACGAAGCCTTCGAACACGGTTATCTGCGCGAAGGAATCGATGAAGTCGTGGTCAATCGTCGAGATCAATTGGCTCGAGCAAAACGGGCAGCGCTGGAATTGGCCGATGCCGGCTATACGCAACCCATCGAACGCAAGGATATTGTCGTATCCGGACAAGAAGGTCTGGGCATCGTTTATGTCGGAGCACACAGCATGATGAGTGGAAACTACATGTCCGAACACGATCAAGTCATCAGTGAAAAACTGGGCTACGTGCTTTGCGGCGGTGATCTCAGTGAACGACAAGCCGTTTCCGAGCGCTATCTCTTAGACCTCGAACGCAAAGCATTTGTTGAACTCTGCATGCAGCGCAAATCATTGGAGCGCATGCAAAGCCTGATTCAAAAAGGCAAAATCCTCAGAAACTAAACCATGGACGCATACATCATAGGCGGTTACCGCTCAGCAGTAGGACGATCAGGTCGGGGAGCATTTCGATTTGTTCGACCGGACGATATCGGAGAGCAGGTCGTGCGGAAGTTGTTATCCGACTTCCCGCAATTGGACAAAGAGCGCATCGACGATGTCATCGTCGGCAATGCCACACCCGAGGCAGAGCAAGGTCTCAACATTGGACGCATGATTTCATTGATGGGGCTGGACACCGCCAAGGTGCCCGGCATGACCGTCAACCGCTATTGTGCCTCCGGATTGGAAACCATCGCCATCGCCTCGGCAAAAATTCAGGCTGGTATGGCCGATTGCATCCTTGCAGGAGGAATCGAAACCATGTCGCCCATTCCCTTTGGAGGGTGGCGCATTGTTCCCAATGCCAGAGTGGCCAAGAAGAATCCCGATTGGTATTGGGGCATGGGGCTGACAGCTGAAGCCGTCGCCAAGGAGTACGGTATTTCTCGTGAAGATCAAGATGCCTTTGCATTGGAAAGTCATTTGAGAGCCGCCGCCGCAATCGATGGGGCAAAATTCGCCCCCGGCATTGCTCCCATTACTGTCAACGAAGTCTACCTCGACGAAAACGAACAGCGGCAAGAAAGAAATTACATCGTCGATACCGACGAAGGTGTTCGACGAGACTCCTCTGCTGAAGGCCTCGCTCGCTTGCGGCCCGTATTTGCACAAGGAGGTTCGGTGACCGCAGGAAACAGTTCACAAACTTCTGACGGAGCTGCTTTTGTTCTCGTCGTGAGTGAACGCATGCTCAAAGAACTCAATGTTGAGCCGATCGCCAGGTTGGCAAGCTATCACGTCAGCGGTTTGGAACCGCGTATCATGGGCGTTGGTCCGATTCACGCTATTCCAGAAGCTTTAAAAAAAGCGGGACTATCCAAGAATGACATGGGTGCCATCGAGTTGAACGAGGCGTTTGGATCTCAGTCGGTAGCGGTATTGCGCACCTTGGATTTGGATCCAACGAAAGTCAATCCCAATGGAGGAGCCATCGCACTGGGACACCCGCTAGGGTGCACTGGAGCCAAGTTGAGCGTCCAGCTCTTCAATGAATTGCGGCATCGAGATGAAAAATACGGCATGGTCACCATGTGCGTTGGAACAGGACAAGGAGCAGCCGGTGTATTTGAACTTTTGAATTAAAGGATCATGTCTGAGAAAAACCAAGCCATACGAGGAGGCGAATTCCTCATCCGAAAAACCCTCGCTGCTGACATCTTCATTCCAGAAGAGTGGACCGAAGAGCAGCTCATGATGAAGCAGATGACACTCGACTTTGTCGAGCAACGTATCATTCCCAATCTCGAGCGCATCGAAGTGCAAGAGGAAGGCTTGGTTCCTTCCTTGATGGAAGAAGCGGGAGCCTTGGGCCTCATTGGCAGTTCTGTACCTGAAGAATATGGAGGACTTGGTCTTGACTTCAAAACCACCATGCTCATTACCGAAGCCATCGGTGGCGCACATTCCTTTAGTGTTAGCTTCAGTGCACACACGGGCATTGGCACCTTGCCCATCTTATATTATGGCAACGAAGCGCAAAAAAAGCAATGGATTCCCGGACTGGCTTCTGGTCAGTTAAAAGGCTGCTATTGCCTCACCGAGCCTAGTGCCGGGTCAGATGCCAACAGCGGAAAGACCAAGGCCAAACTCAGCGAGGACGGCAAGCACTATATCATCAACGGACAGAAGATGTGGATCACCAATGGGGGATTCGCAGATGTCATGATTGTATTCGCCAAAATCGATGACGACGAAAACCTGACGGCCTTCATCATAGACGGACATGCCGAAGGGATTTCGAAAAATCCCGAGGAAAAGAAGATGGGAATAAAGGGGTCTTCTACCCGCCAAATCTTTTTCAATGACGTCCATGTACCGGTCGAGAACCTACTCTACAAGCGCGAAAAGGGATTCAAGATTGCAGTCAACATCCTCAACATCGGACGAATCAAATTGGGCGGCGCCGTTTTGGGCGCTTCGAAAGATGCTCTCTCGCATACCATTCAGTATGCCAACGAACGCGAGCAATTTGGCCGACCCATCTCAAAGTATGGCGCCATCCGATACAAATTGGCAGAGGCTGCGATCCGCATTTATTCAGGCGAAGCCGCGAACTATCGGGCGACACAGAACATTGATGATGCCATTGCAGCGTTGAAGGCTGGAGGCATGGAACATGGCGAGGCAACACTCAAAGGCATTGCCGATTTCGCTCCTGAATGTGCCATGATCAAGGTGCTCGCTTCTGAAGTATTAGACTACACCGTAGACGAAGCCGTTCAGGTGTTTGGCGGCATGGGGTACAGCGCTGAAACACGCGCTGAACTGGCCTATCGCGACGCCCGGATCAACCGGATCTTCGAAGGAACCAACGAGATCAACCGCATGTTGACAGTAGACATGCTGCTGAAAAAAGCCATGAAAGGAGAGCTCGACCTCACCACTCCAGCGATGGCGATCGTCAGTGAACTCACCGGCATCCCAGAAATGACAACGCCTCCTTCCGATGTTTTTGAGGCGCACCTCGGTTATGTCCGAAACTTGAAGAAGGCCATCCTAATGGTCGCTGGTGCCGCAGCACAAAAGCTCATGATGACTTTGGCCAAAGAGCAAGAGATCCTCATGAACATCGCGGACATGACCATTTGGGCTTATACCGTTGAATCGACGGTCTTGAGAGTTCAAAAGCTTTCCCAAATGCGCGGTGGAGAAGAGGCCGTAGCCATTCAAAAGGCCATCATGCGTGTATACACATATGAGGCGAGTGAGTGGATCCACAGCGCTGGGAAAGAAGCCTTGCTCGGGTTTGCTGAAGGCGATGAATTGAAGATGATGCTCATGGGAATGAAGCGTTTTTGCAAGACAGAAGACTTCAACACGAAAGAAGCCCGTCAAACCATTGCGCAACATCTGATTGCCAAGGGAGCCTATGACCTCTAAATTCTCGCATTTGTTGGGCTCCATTTTGTTGAAATCATTGTACAATGTTCTCCGGTGTCGCTAACTGCAACTAGTAGCTTTGCGCCATGGCAACCAAAAAAATCATCACCAAGGCTTCTGAAAAATTCTTGGAAGCATATTTGAACAACGCGAGTCCTACTGGTTTCGAAAGCAGTGGACAGCAATTGTGGCTCGATTACATCCGTCCGTACATCGATGAGCACATCGTAGACACGTATGGAACCGTCGTTGGCGTCATCAATCCAGAAGCTGAATACAAGGTGGTGATTGAAGCGCATGCTGATGAAATCAGCTATTTCGTGCATTACATCACGAATGACGGATACATCTACCTCAAGCGCAATGGCGGCAGTGACCACCAAATTGCACCATCGAAGCGTGTCGACATTCACACGCCAAAAGGAATTGTAAAAGGAGTCTTTGGTTGGCCCGCGATCCACACCCGCAGTGCGGGCAAGGAAGAAGCACCAAGCATGAAGAACATCTTCCTTGATGTTGGAGCGAAGGACAAAAAGGAAGTCGAGAAAATGGGCATCCATGTGGGATGTGTCGTAACGTACGAAGACACCTTCATGGTCCTCAACAAGGACTGGTATGTCGGGCGTGCTTTGGACAACCGTGCAGGTGGATTTATGATCGCAGAGGTGGCGCGATTGCTTCACGAAGAGGGCACCAAATTGCCTTTCGGATTGTACATCACAAACTCCGTCCAGGAAGAAATTGGTTTACGCGGAGCCCAAATGATTGCCGAACGCATCCAACCGGATGTTGCCATCGTAACGGATGTGACACATTGCACGCATACGCCCATGATGAACAAGATTGAGAATGGGGATGTCGCGGCAGGCAAAGGACCTGGGGTAACCTACGGACCGGCTGTTCAAAACAACCTATTGCAACGTATTATCGACACATCAGAAGCGGAAAAAATTCCATTGCAACGCATGGCAGCCAGTCGCTTTACGGGCACCGATACCGATGCGTTTGCGTACTCCAATAAAGGAGTCGCCAGCGCACTGATCAGCTTACCACTACGCTACATGCATACAACGGTCGAGATGGTCCACAAATCAGACGTGGAGCATTGCATACAGCTGATCCTTGCCACGTTGAAGAACATTCAACCCGGCGAAGACTTCAAGTACATCCGATAAATTCCTCTTCAGGATTGCAGGAGCCGATCAATTTGATTGGCCAGTTCAGCGATTTCAGCACGCGACTCGGGAGTTGCTGGAAATCCATCAGCAGTTAACTGTTGAATGCGGCGGGCAAATACGCGGGCCTCATCCATTTTGGTGATGAGCTGTTGTCCCTCCCGTGCCATGACTTTTCTCTGGTGATACAACGCTGCGGCTTCTTCAACGAGTGACTTCAACTCCGCTTCATTCCAAGGCTTGGAGATGTATTTGTAAATCTGTCCCTTGTTGATGGCATCAATGACCGCGTCAATGTCGGCATGTCCGGTCAGCAGCATCCGAACAGGGTCCGGATTGTCTGGCATGATCAATTCGAAAAACTCCACTCCGCTAAGCGAAGGCATCTTTTGGTCCGAGATGATGACTTCGATCGGTTGCTCTCGAAGTATGCGCACCGCTTCGGTGGGTTCTGTGGTGACGTGAACATGAAAGTCCCGTCGAAACGCAGCACGAAATGCCGTTAAGTTGTGCGACTCATCGTCGAGATAGAGAACGTTGATCATATCGGAAATCGAATAATAAATTCAGTGCCCAAACCCACCTCAGATTGGACATCCACCTCTGCATTGTGATCACGGAGAATGCCCATGACGATACTCAAGCCGAGCCCCGTCCCTTCACCTACAGGTTTGGTTGTGAAAAACGGGTCAAATATTTGAGCTTTTACAGCATCATCCATGCCTACACCATTGTCCTTTATGCGCACCTCAATCCAAGACTGGCCAATGCTTTCTACGCGTAGAGTAGACACCACCACCTCCCGCTCTTCCAATGCCAAATCTGTCGACTCCGCAGCCTGAGCAGCATTTGTGATGATGTTCATAAACACCTGATTCAACCGGCCTGGTTGGCAAGAAAACTCTGGGAGGTCCTCAGCGAGGTCAGCCGTTACTTGAGACTGGGTTCTCAAATTACTTCGCAAAACGACCAAGGTCGAATTCATCAATTCATTGATGTTCGCCTGAATGAAATTATCTCCATCCATGCGACTGAAAATTCGCAATCCACGAACGATTTCGGATGTTCTATTTGCTCCATCCTCAATCCCGTTGAGCAGCTCCTCAATCTCTTGTTGCGTGAATTCAATATCCAACTGCCCAAGCAAGGTGTGGATATCTTGAATGCGCGATTCGAGATTGGGGTCGTTCGCGGGCAGTGACTTCACGGCTTCAACAATCGCATTGAGATCCTCAAAATCACGACGCAATGACTGCGCACTCGAACTCACAAAATTGATGGGGTTGTTCAACTCATGAGCAATTCCAGCCGTCAACTGCCCGATGGATGCCAGCTTCTCGCTTTGAATCAACTGCTGTTGTGCGGATTGAAGTTCATTCAATGTTCCCTGCATAGTCGAGTTGATTTCTTCCAATTCGAACGTTCGTTTTTTCACGCGTTCTTCCAACACCACATTTTGATCTCGGACAATTTTTTCATTCACTTGAGCCAACTCCAATTGCTCTTCTCGTGCTTTTGCTCCTTCCCGCTTCAATTGATTGATGCGACTCGCTAAAGCCAAAGACAACAAAATGACTTCAAAGGCACTACCCAAAGGAAGTGCGAAGAAAGTCCACTGATTGTATGGGATCAGGCCTGTATCCTTCAAAACAAACACCAGTACCGCGGCGATAAACACGGAGAATGCAATCAGAAAATACCGCGCAGGAGCGTAACCCTTGCGCATGGTTATAATCGCTCCAGGGATCAGAAAGAAAATAGCGCCCGCGCAAAAATTGATGACGCTGTAACTCCATACCAACAAGTCAAAAACGGTCAGAACGAAAGCCACCACATAGAGCACGAAATAGACGTTCAACAACTTGTGCAACCAGGGAACGTAATGGCTCAAGCGCAAGAAATTCTGGGCAAAGACGATGGTCGTCAAACCGCTGAACACACCGAAAAAATGGGTCAAACGAAGATTCAACCAGGGTACATTCTCAGCACCAAATACCGGAGCGTATCCATTTAATACCAACTGAGTACCTCCAACCATGAGGATGTAAATGCTGTATTCCAAATAGCTCCGGTCACCAATACTCAGGAAAAGAAAGAGATTGTACAACAGCATCACCAGGATCACGCCGAAGTACGCCGCAAATAAAACGTCGCGTTCATGTGCTCCACGAAGCACCTCGCGCGGGCCTGTGATGCGCAATGGTATCAGCAAAGGCTTAGAAGATTGCAGACGAAACAATGCCTGAAGTTCTCCGCACTCCACCAGTGGAATGGGGAATGACGGATACGTGCCAATTCGAGAATCCACCGGTGTCTCGTAAAAAACGCCCCGTTCATAGGTGGCTATGATTTCGCCGTCGCACACCATGTAGCAAATCAATTCGTCGATTCCAGCATTCTGGATTTCAATCAATTGACCATTCTCTATGCGTGGATCAAGCTTTAGTCTCAGCCACTGCGTGTCATTGGACAAACCCAAATTGGGCACGACTTCAGTGCGCGGCACCCACTGCTCAGAGGCTGCCAAATCATTCACCTGAATCAACTCGGGAATTTCTTTTTGAGACAGCGACTCCAAACGCTTGCCAATGTAGCCTTGTCCTGTAAAAGAAGAAGACCAACCGAGGAGACAAAGAAGCACGAAGAGGCTGCGGCTATTCCATGCGATGATTGACCATCGAAACCTCTTTTTGCTCATCAAACTTCGATTTTGAATTGCAACTTCAATTCCCCTTTGGGCCCTTGAACACGGTGAACCATCCCCTCAGGATCCTGCCAGATTCCCTCCAACATCTCCTTCACTTCAGGATTTGCTATCTCCAATTGTTCTGGAAATGTATACCGTGCGATTGTTGCTCGAAGTTTCGGAGTCGGGTACGTGAAATACCCGTCGTTACCGATCCCTTCTTCAGTCAAGAACCCCAGTGGTGCTTGCATGCGTCGTGTCACCGGTGACGTGAGGGCAAACAAATGCCTTCCGCTCACCATGGTCAGAGTCGCCATGGCCGCTTTGATCAGAAAGGTTGCTTCGACGCCCATTCCTGCCAACTCAATGCTGTTCCACATTCCTCCCAACTCGTAAGCTCCTTCTTCAACGAAAGGCGCCATGAACGCTCCCAAATTAGGATCTTGGTTGCCAATCGCTTGCATCAATGGCATGGATTCAACAGATTCAGCCAAGTGCATACGTGCACCTCCCAAAATGCGTTCATCGAAGCCATCCACTCCAGATCCATTGGCAATTGCTGCAACGACTAACACGTTGGGGTTTCCAATCCAATCCCGGTTGAACGTAGCCAATTTTTGGATTCCATACGCCGCTAAAACAGCCTGATGGCCATCCACTAAGGCATGGCATCGCTCCGGATATTCATCCGCACGAAATACCCTCACCTCGGCCTGAGCAATTCGCTCCGCCTGGCGGGCTCGATCAATTGACGGATTCAGAGAACTGCTCATCCAATGCGAGGTATAAACGGGCATCCGGCATGGACTCACCCAGTAAAATTTTACGCGTTGCTTGGGTAGCGAATGCTCCTCCAGAGGCCACGTCTGAATACAACTGCGGCCACCCGACCAATGTCTGACCCACTTCTTGCAGACTTGCTACACCGCGTTCTGAAGCCTGGGACAAATCCACAAACAAGTCCAAATAAGCCGGCTTCCATCCAGGAGCAACGATGAGTTCCGTCATCATGGCTTCATCAATACGGCCGTGCAGATACCCTGGTGCAATCGAATCTGGCTGGTCATAGCGCTCAACGTCAAGCATGCCTCGGTCTGAAGTTTCCATAATCACGGGAAGCTTTCTTTCACGCGCTTCCATTCGAATGCGTGCCTTTATGGAGACTTCATCACACGCATCGCAAACGACATCCAATCCCTCCATGAAGGATGAAGCGTGTTCTGCAACGAAGCCATTCAAATGAAGTTCGACGGGGAAAAACGGATCAATCTCGGCAATTTCTCGTGCAGCAACGACTCCCTTGGGCATCCCCAGCGAGTATATCCCAGTTCGAATGCGGTTCATATTGGACAACTCCAACGTATCAAAATCAGCCAAACGCAGTCTTCCACAAGACCTTTCCATCACAAGAGACAGTGCATAGGAGCTCCCGACAGACAAGCCTACAATTCCAACCGTTTTTTGGCGCAACACAGCTTGCTCTTCACGGGTGATTCGATTCCGGTTCCGGTTCGTCCGGAGTTCGATAAAACCTTCTTTATCGAGCACATGCACCATCATTTGACGCCAAGGATACCAGACCCAAACACCGCATTGCTCCCAGTCTCGACCATTGACATACGCCTGAACCTGTTCTGCGAGTGCCGCCGGATTTTGTTTCAAGGCTGGCTGACGTGTCACCAACAGCTCTATCAATTGATCTTCAAGGGTATCGCATACCTCACGCATTTCGCCCGCAGATCTCAATTGATTCCAGCGCAAACGGTCTGAGGAATTAGCTAACTCCAACAATTCAGGAGTCCACGAGGCGGTTGTGTACGATGCGTGCAAGAGAGACAAGTTGAAACTTCAAGTTCTAAGGAATAATGCCCCTTCACACAGCACACATGGGATGTTTTGAACATCTGTTTTTTCGGAACCACGCAACTTTCTCACAAACCTGCCGTAAGAGTGAGGCAGTAACAATTTGTAACAGATGACGCCCTTTCAATCCACACCTTCTATTTGGATCGCCTTTCGCAACCAAGACGTGGCCAGCACTCTTGTTGAGCGAATGCAGCCTTTTGCTCACGGCAAAAAACTCCAAGATGTGACTGTGGATCTATTGAAGTTCATGGGAGAAGTGAGCCGCTATCATCTCATTTGGCTGCTAGTCGATCACGACTCGAGTTCAGATGAAGAACTCATTACCATGGCGAAAAAGGCCCACGAGCAAAATGAGTTTTTTCGGTGTGCCGTTGTCGGTGCAGAGACTCCTGAAATTTGGCCCGCAGGCACGATTCACATGGACTCGAATTCACTTTCTACGGCCATTTTGGACCGCCTACGAAATGAGTCGCAAGCCTTGCGCATTACGAATAGTAGAATTCGTCACATGCGACGATTGCAAAACCGTTGAGCTATCGGCCCTCGTAGACACGGATGTGACCTCTTGCGAGCACATTGGCCATTTGTCGAATAGCCACCATGGCCGCTTCTGTTTCAACTGAGATCGTTTCCTTTTTCATTCTCAACACCAGCCAACCGTACAACGCGGTTAGCATCTGCTCCGTGGGATGCATCATGCTTCCTGCTCCTTGCTTTTTCTCTTGCAATTCCGTTAAAAAAGGCTGGGCACTTTCAAACGTCTTGACGTAATTCGAATCCTCCATAGGACCGGTTAGTAGATCATGCAAAAGCGCCAATTCAGTCAACGTTTCGATGGCATGTGCTACATGGCCCTTTTCCTGCAACCCTTCCTTTTTCATGTCCTGCGTCAACTTGAGCAACCACTCTAAGTCTGGGCTATCAACCCCGTTGAACATCGAGCGTATGGCTCCCACCTCAAAATCGGCTGCGCGCGCCAAATCCTCCATTTGCCAGACAAACAAGAGGTATTCGACGATATGAGACTCGCGCTTGTCTACTGCTGTGCTCATAAGGTATCCGAAGTCGAGGCCTCGTCAGAAACCTCAAGTTGTAAACGACTATTTAAAAACTCAAGTAAGGGCCCTGTGACATCCCAACCCGCTGAACCGTACAAAACACCTTCGCCTGACTGCCCCCAATTGAGGACAACATCGATGTTTCTTTCAACGGCAAATGCCTCCACCTCCGCGGTCAACATGATCGTCACTTCCGCTTGCAACGAGGCCTCCAAATCAGCCAAACGATTCGTTCCCTCCTGTTGCATTTCTCTCAGTGAGGTTTGAATTTCGCCCAGGCGACTTTGAACCATCTCAATTTCCTCTGCATTCGCAGCTGCCGAATTGGCATAATCAATCAGTTCCTGCGCTTCCGTTTGCAACGGACTGCTTTTCGATTCGATTTCAGCCTGAGCTTCCTGCAAAGCGATGAATAACTTTTGCTCTTGAGCAGCGATGAATTCAAATCGACTCTGGATCGAGTCCCCGTGAACAAATGCGATAACAGGCGTTGTTCCCGCCTGCAATTCTGGAGAAAGGGCTTCCGTTGGATTTTTCACCGTGACCCATGTGAGTCCAATGCACCAACAGGCCAAAACAACCAACAAGGCTACTACCAAACGATTCATTTGTCTGAGGTATTTAATTTTTGATGGGATTCTCGCATGCTCACAAACCTTAACAATGCCGATTCCGAAAGGGCTTTTCCCATCGCTTCGACTTCTTCCAAACCACTCACTTCATTGTGTCCCACCTTAAAAACCTGCTCGTACCGATCCAATTCAAACCGCAGCTGGTATTTTTCATTCCAACTGGAAACGGTAATGCGCATCAAAGGATGTGGTATGTGAGCTAGTGTTCGCATGAGTGGGAAAATGCGCTGCGAAGATAGAACTTAGGCGTCATGTCGAAACCGCAGAATCCACGAGCTGAATTTGACCGTCTTATGCAACAATGCAACCATGCCAGCGTGAGGGAATTGGCGTGGGCGGTGGGCAGCTCACCCCTGCTTTCTAACACTTCAGAAAGTGCGATGTTGAATGCTGATTTTTTCAACGTTGCATGGCAAGAACGCGTCGATTGGCTGCATGAACTCGACGCATCCTCTGAGCAAATAGCCGGTTTATGCGCTCACCTCGAATCGGGATCGAAGCGCCTCGGTAAGCGATTTGAACGGTTGATTTGGTATTGGTTTGAACAGCACCCTGCGTGGTCCATCCAAAAATCCAATTGGGTCATTTCGGATTCTGAGAGGACGATCGGAGAATTTGACTTGATTGCCCTGAACCACGAGACCGGAGAGAATTGGCACATCGAACTGGCATGTAAATTCTATCTCAGCACCCGAAAAACACGACAATGGAGTGATTGGAAAGGGACCAATGTCCAAGATGACCTCCAGCATAAGATGGATAAATTAAAACAGCAACTGAACCTGAGCCACCATCCAGCCTCCATCGAACAGTTAAAGGCCAACGATATCCAAATCCATCGACGTGCTGGGTGGTTAAAAGGATGGTTTTTCCATCACTTTCGGGACATCTCCAGTCCAATTCAACCCCGATTGGCGGAAAGGCACTGCAACGTGGGGTGGTGGTGCACCCAAAGTGAATGGCATGCTTGGATGAGCCAATCCTCCGGAGGATGGCTGGAGCTTTCCTCACTTGAATGGCTGCAACCTGTGCACGCCATAGAGCATGCTCCCCAAAGTGCTGCGCACATTGCACAGCGCTGGATGAGTACCCCTCTAGACAAGGCGCAAATGCTTGCCCAAGTCATCGAAATCGACCAAAAAAGAGTCGAAGTTAGTCGCGGATTTGTTGTCCAAGATGATTGGCCTGGACTGCACCATCGGCAATGACCTAATTTCGCAACGATTCGAATACGGTCCCGGAAATCGGGTTAAACCAAAGAACGCCGGCCCCGTCTTTCTTTTTAACAGCATTTTTTTTATGAATTCCATACATCCGATGCGTCTGTTGCTTCTCGTAGGAGCAATTTTATGCAGTCAATTTCTAGCAAACGCACAGCGTGCCGGAGGGCGTTCGGCGGGAAGCACTCCCCCAGAAATTGGAGAAGTTATGGGGCAAGTGGTGGATGCTGTGACTAGTGAACCGGTCCCCTTCGCTGCAGTTTCAGTCATGAGCCTTCGCGACAGTTCGATTGCCGGCGGCCAGCTCGCAGACGAAAACGGTCAATTCTTCCTGAAAAATATTCCGCTTGGACGTTCCAGATTGCAGGTCAATTTCATGGGCTATGACCCTTGGAAGTCTGCCGCGTTTTCTCTTTCTCCTCGAACGGCCATTGTTTTCGATGCAGGTGTCATCCAGCTGCAATCACGAATCAACAACCTTGAAGAAGCGATCGTTTTGGAAGAGGCCAGCACGCTCGAAATGCTCATCGATCGTCGAGTTTTCAACGTTGGCAACGACCTATCCGCAGCAGGTGGAACAGCCAGCGAGTTACTTGTCAACGTCCCCTCTGTTTCTGTAGATATCGACGGTAACATTTCTTTGAGAGGGTCATCGAACGTACAGATCCTCATCGACGGGAGGCCTTCCGGAATGACCGGAGCGACTGAAAATGCTTTTTTGGAACAGATTCCAGCGAGCGCCATCGATCGGATTGAAGTGATCACCAATCCTTCGGCAAAATACGATCCTGATGGAATGGCGGGCATTCTCAACATCATTCTGAAGAAGAACAAACTGCAAGGATTTCATGGCCAGTTGCAGGCGACACCGGGAACTGGAGACAATTACAATAGTAGCATCTCATTGAATTTTAAAAATGAACAGTACAGCCTATTCAGTAGCGCAAGTTGGAACCAGCGCGATCAATTCAATATAGCGGAAACATTCCGCCGATTCGATGCGATAGACAGCACATCTGAATTGACACAAATGAAGGATGGCAATCGATTGCGCGCGAGCCTCAGCGGTAAAATCGGCGCGGAATGGTACCCTTCACCTTCTGAAGTGCTTTCCGTCAGCGTCAATTTCTCAGGCAACGAATCCACGAGAACAGGAACAACTCTCAATGACGAGGATTGGGACACCGGGTACCTTTTAAGTACGGAACGATCGGACACGAATGATTCCAAAGGAACCGGCCAAGACATCGATGTGAGTTACCGCAAAGAATTTGAGAACAATCCTTCCCACTTCTTTCGAGCTATGGTTCGACACTCCAACTCGGATTCTGACAACGAGAATTTCATCATAGAATCACTTCGTGGACTGGACGGAATGTCCATTGCGGATACGAACATCCAACACACTGCTCGAATCCGCACCGTCGCGCAAATCGATTTTGAAAAACCACTTCCGAACGAAGGCAAGTGGGAGTGGGGTCTGAAGTCCAATATCAGCAATTCAACCGATGAGTATGTCTATCTCTCTCCTGATAGCTCTGTTTGGGAAAACGGCCTTTACGTCCCGATCAATGCACAGAGAAGCGGGTACGACTTCAACTACCACGAAGAAGTGCACGCCGCTTATTCGACGTTTGGACGCAAATGGGGAGTCTGGGGAGTGCAGAGTGGATTGCGTCTAGAGCAGGTCTTCACCTCGGCGACGATTACAGGAGAAGACCCTTTTAAAAACGATTACTTCTCCGTTTACCCCTCCTTCAATATTTCAAGGCAGCGAAGTGATGAGGTCAGTTGGATTGGAAGTTATAGCCGTCGTGTCAACAGACCGCGAGGACGGCAAGTTTCGCCATTTATTGACGATCGAGACAACCGCAATATTCGTACTGGGAACCCCGAATTAAGACCGGAATACACCCATTCGATGGAATTTGGACACCAGTGGTCCAAAGGCCGGAAATCAATCACGACCTCCCTTTTTGTAAAGCAAACCAACGACGTCATTCGACGATTTTCAACGGTAGACGAAGCTGGAATTTCAACATCGTCCTACCTCAATTTGGACGCAAGAAGAGACGAAGGACTCGAGGTAGTAGCCATGTCTTCTTTAGGACGAGGCGGTTCATTCCGTTTTACAGGCAGCGTGTACCACCTAGCGAACTCCGTCGGGGATGTAGAGAATGCGTCAGACAATGAGGGATGGTCCTATTCGGCCAACGTTTTCGCAAACAAATCATTCGGCACAGATGGGCTTTGGAAATGGCAAGTCAATGGAATGCATCGCGGCCCTTCCGTCACGGCTCAAGGCCAATTCAACGGCTTTACGTTTGCGGATGCTTCTGTACAACGCAAACTATTCGACGGGGACTTGACGATTACCTTGAAACTCAGCGACGTCTTCAATACGCGACAATGGTCTTACAGTTCCGACTTCCAAAGACTCTATCAGGAAAGTACCTACAAGCGAGAATCTCAAAACCTCTTTCTCACCATCTCCTGGAATTTGGGTAAATTGGAAGCGGGCAAAGGACGCACAGGACGTCCCAGCAGTGGAGGGACATCAGGAGGGATGGACGGCGTTGATTTCTGATTGACGCTCCAATGGATAAGATGAGGTTTTCCACGGACGCTTCAGCACGGGCGGAAGAGGTGAAAACCGCTTGGTAAAAGCATTTACCACGGCATGAAACAGAGGGTTTCGGAATTTCACATCGCATTGCAATCGCCGGGGTAAAGCACCGATTGAGGACTTCACATCCAAAGCGGTACGTCCCATGTGCAACTCTTTCGAACCCGCCATTATACCGAGTTGGATAAATTCAAGCAACATCCGCTGGTAGATCGCGTGCGATTTTGTCAGCTCGGGTTTGAAGCCCACAAAAAATGCTTCTGTCGCGTCAGAGGTGACATATGCACATTGAAAACCAACGCGCTTGCCTTCCAAAACATAAACGGAAACAACGAATGCTTCCCCCCAGAAACGTTTGGATTCGATCAATTCCTCCAGGTGCAACGAACCCAACCGAAAGCCAGAACGCTCAAAAACCAACCGATACAATTCAATCAATTCGTGTCCTTCTTCCTGCAACTGCTCGAGAGACCACATTTCAATTTCAAAATCTTCAGACAACGATAGAATGCGCTTGAACTTGGTTCGAGATTTGGTCACAAGTGAAGGCATGCAATCTTCGAGCGTGTTCCACAAAGGATCGAGATGCACGATCATCTCTGGATCGAACTCCATCGGAGTCCATCCAGGGAACAAAGCCGACTTACTGGCTCCGTCCCGAATGACAGTATCCTTTGCCATGACAACTTGCGGTATGCGATTCCCCCAATCACTGGCAGAATGAAACATGCTGTTTTCGACGCAGTCCTGTTGCTGTTTATAGGAAACATCCGGTGTAAATCGAAACCCATGGTCTCCACTTCCGAGGGTCGTCCCCATAACGCGAACAGAAAATTTCAGTCGGCCTGATCGCCCGTGCAACAGGGAGCTCACGGTATCAAACACAAACGATCTACTCTCCAAGTGACCGGACAAATTCACACTTTCTGCCACAGCATCTTCTACAAATGAAATTCCTTTCAACTGGCCTTTAAAATGCCACATTAACGCCGCCACATTCCGTGTTTTCGACGAAAGCAAAGAACGGACCATACGCGAGTCCAAGAAAATAGACGGGCGATTTGAACGTTCAATGAGCTCATCCCACTCCATCCAATCAACGACATCGAGACCGGATTCATTCCAATACCAAGAGGCTTCCCAACCCGCTTGAAGTGCGTAAGAACGGTGTGAATTCAATTTACAGGAGTCTCTGATTTCATACCTCGTCCCATCCAAAACCCACCACCAACAAACAACAGCAACAGGAGATTCGCTAAGCCACTCCATCCCGCAGACGATGACTTTTGGTATTCCCAAACCACCTCATGCAATCCACTCGGCACACGCAATCCGCGAAAGACATAGTTGACCCGGATCGGTGAGACCAATTCTCCGTCCACTTTGACTGTCCATCCAAAGGGATACCACATTTCAGAGAACACGACCAGTGCTTCTTTATCTATGTTCACCTCGTACTCAAGAAAATCCGGAGCATAGGACATTAAATCCACTCCCCCATTGGCCCCCGGTGACAACCCCTCCATCTCCGTCTCAAATTCTTGGTGAATGACGCCCGCTTTTGAATCTCTTAAAGCGGCCACGGCGTCAATCTCCTGATCAGGCGAATCTGCAAAACTCCAATTCGTGGCCACCCATCCGGCTCCATTTGGATTCGACACCGGAAGCGGTTCGTCCATTTGATCAAACAAGATGTAGCGGGTGTTGAGCATTTTGTGAGCGATCAATTCACTCATGCCCTCGGTCGGAGAACGCTTTTGCGCAACGTCTACAAAACGCATGCCTTCTGGCAACAGCACCCGATCAATAAAATCTTGATACCGTCTCAGCTTGGCCCCGTGATAGCCGCCTACACTCTGGAAAAAATAGGATGTCTCCGCATCATTGAAAGGTGACCCCCACTTGAACACACGAAATGGATCGGCAAAGCGCAAAGCGCCGAATTGAGCGATCACTTCCATGCGCTCTTTTTCGGAGCGAGTCGTACGTTTCCCATCAAACAACGACTCATAGTGAGTCAACAATTTCTGCGCGTCGTCTTGAATTTCTGGGTGCTGTGCACTTTCTACAGCCAACAGCCCCATCATAGCTGGAGATGGAGAAAAGGGGAATTTAGCGTCAGCCGACTTGACCCAGTTTCTATAGACACCACTGGTCATTTCGTCGTTCGAATAGCGACGGTCTACTGACCACAAATCGGCCAACCCCAAAAGAACCAAGGCTGCCAAAAAGAGGTGGTTTTGCCGCCGGATCTGCATCCATGCTGCGACGACCAAGCCGGCGACCAACCACAGTCCCATGGTTCTTAAGACGTCAGCTCGAAATAGTTCGATACGCGAACCAATCGCTTGCCTGAAGCCCAATTGATCAATTGCTCGGTCCGGACGAATGGAGGATTGAAACTCAAAGAACGTCTCAGGGACTGCATAAAAAGCACCAAACAATGCGAACAGGCCCACAAACCCTGCCGCCCATCGACGCAACGCTTTTTTTCTGTCGCCTCCTACCTCTTGAGCTAAACCAAGCAACTCGCGCAAGGCAAGACCTGCTCCCAAAACAACGGATAATTGCACGACGACCAACATCATTTTCGTGTCCCTAAACTGGTTGTAAAACGGAACGGAATCAAGGAAAAATTCCATCAAAGCCGAGGGTTCTCGCCTCGAAAGAAGCACCGCCAAAATTGAAACCAGCACTAGCGGCCATTTCAAACGGTCCCTCCCTACAAGCAGAAAAACCAGACACAGCAAACAGGCAATGGCTCCAAAATAGAATGCTCCACCCGAAAACCGCTGTTCGCCCCAGTACAAGGGGTCGTTTCCGCCTTTAATATCAGGACACATGATGGACCACCATTCCCCTGCAGCCATGCTGTATTCGAGGATGTAATCCGTTGCCAATCCCTGATTTGACTGGGCCGCATCGACGGCCAGAATTTGGTCACCGCGCATTGTATGCTGTGCGTATGCCTTCGTTTCAATGAGCCCAGGCAAGCTCGGTAGAACACCAACAATTCCAGCAATCATAAGCCAAAGAGTCGGCTTTAATACGCG
>CAJWIF010000031.1 GCA_913041135.1 uncultured Flavobacteriales bacterium | reverse complement strand
CACGGATGTTGAGCATTACATGTCAAGAGAATTGGTTGTAGAGCGTCAAGTGATTGGCTATACGCAATACGACTTGCAGTCCAATGCTGCCATTGATGATCGCATGGCTGGAGGAGCAGACGCTGTCTCAGCGGCGTGGACGATGAGTTTGGAATTGACTCCATTTGATGATCGCGGAACGGGATACAATTTTCATAATGGTAGTGTTTGGAATGAAATTCCATACGAGCGGATAGAATCAACACGAATTGGTTGGCCGTCCATCGTGCACACCGCGAATGGCCGCGAGGTGGTCATGAGCCATGCCGGTATCGACACTCCATTGCACATGGCTTGGCGAGATGCCGGATCGGGTGCGTGGTCTGAGACTTCCATTGAGAGCGATTTGGAAGTCGGGAAACTGTGGCCTCGAATGGCCGCTGGAGGTGAGGACGGCAACAGCTTACACGTGATTTGTATTTCCACACCTGAAGCCAACGGTGGAGCTGTTTTGAACGGTCAAGATGGAGCTTTGTTGTACTACCGTTCTCAGGACGGAGGAGACACGTGGGACATTACAGATATGATTTTTTCTGAGCTCGATAGTTCAGCATTTTTTGCATTCAGTGGTGATACCTATGCCATCCACGCGCGCGGAAACACGGTGGCCTTCGCCGCGTTCAATGATTTTGCAGATTCATTTGTGATGATCAGTCAGGACAATGGCGATACGTGGGAGCAGCAATTGTTAGTTGACTTCCCTGTTGATCTCTATGAAGTCGATATGGGCCTTCCTGAGATTGGGGAGGACTACAACGAAGATGGCTTGTTTCAGGAGTTCTTCAATGCGGACGGCGCGGGTGATGTGCACGTAGACACGTATGGTCAAGTGCACGTATCCTATGGATCGATGTATTACATGGATGCTGATACCATTGATGGTACAACGAGCTATTTCCCAGGCACAAATGGACTGGCTTATTGGAATGAGACGATGGGACCTGATAGTGCGCAAATCGTAGCCTATTCGTACGACATTGATGAGAGTGGAACCCTCGACTTCGAAGATGAAATTGCCGCTTATTTTGTTGGATGTGCTGCATTCCCTTCCATGGCTTCAGATGCCTCTGGAAACATGTACATCACATATTCTGCCATCATGGAGAACTTTAGTACCGGGGTCCAGAACTACCGTCACCAATACGTGATTCATTCAATGGACGGTGGCATGACGTGGAATACTGAAGAGGCTTGTGACTTGACACCTGACGTCGATTTTGATGGCTATGAGGCTGTATTTGGAAGCATTGCTCCGGACGTAGTGAATGGCACGTTAGAGATTATCTATCAGCGTGATTTCGAACCTGGATTGCACGTTCGAGGAGATTTGGATCCGATCGATATCAATGATATCGTTCACCTGCGCGTTCCTGCTGACGATTTGGGAGATTGCGGTGATATCGATTTTGAGGATTGGGTCGGATTTGCTGAACCAATGGAATCTCAGGATATCATGATGTATCCTAACCCAGCATCGGACCAAGTGGAGTTGATCATTGATCGTCCAGGTTCTCACCAAATCACGGTGATGAGTGCTACGGGTCAGGTTGTTCATGCCTTTCAGACTGCGGCCACTTTGGAGCGTCTTGATGTGAGCACATGGGCTCCTGGAATTTATATTGTGAACGTAGCCCAAGGCGACCAAAGTACAGTTGTGCGTTTGGCTGTGCAGTAAGTACGATTTCATATAGAGAATAACGGCCTGCCCTTTTTGGGTGGGCCGTTTTCTTTTTTGTGCGAGTTGAGAGGAGTGCGCTCCGCATTAATTTTGTGCCATGCTTGCTGAAATCATTACGGTCGGAGATGAATTGTTATTGGGTCAAACGATTGATACCAATTCTGCTTGGATGGGAGAGAAGTTGGCGCTTGCAGGCATTGCGGTTGAAAGGATTACGACACTGTCGGACGAGCCCGCGGCTTTGGTTGCAGCATTGGATCTGGCGCTTGAATCCAGAGGCTTGGTGCTGATTACAGGAGGGCTTGGCCCCACGGTTGATGACAGGACGAAACAAGTTCTTTCAACCTATTTTAAGGCGCCTTTGGTTCAAAATGACGAGGTGTTGGCAGACATCACACATTGGTTTTCCAGTCGAGGTTTTCCGATGTTGCCATCAAATGTTGATCAGGCACTGCTCCCTGATACGTGCGAAGTTTTGCCGAACCCACAGGGGACAGCCCAAGGAATGTGGTTTACAGTGGAGGGTACGGATCAAGTGGTCGTGAGCATGCCCGGGGTGCCGTATGAAATGAAAGGAATCATGGTGGATGAGGTGATTCCAAGACTTGTTGCTCGGTTTTCATTGCCTACCCGGTACCATCGAACCGTGTTAACGCAGGGCATAGGAGAGAGTTTTTTGAGTCAACATGTGGCCTCATGGGAGGTTGGTCTGGTGAATCGGGGTGTTTCGATCGCGTATTTACCCGCCCCTGGGCAAGTTCGGGTCCGGTTGAGTGCCGTATCTGAAATTCGAGATGAAGCGATTCTCCGGGTTGAACAGGAACTCTCTGATTTCAAATTGCAATGTGGTGATTGGATTGTATCGGACGTAGAGGGAGAGTCACTCGCAGAAGCGTTGGTCCGCACGTTTACGGATGAGAGGATGACCTTTGCTGTTGCCGAATCGTGCACTGGGGGGGCGATAGCGGCAAGTATTACCGCCATTCCAGGTTCCAGTGCTTGTTTTGTGGGTGGGGTCGTGTCGTATGTCAATCAGGTAAAAATCAACCTATTGGGAGTTTCTCCGGATACGTTGGAAGCGCATGGTGCGGTAAGTGAGTCGGTAGTGAAGGAAATGGCGGAAGGAGCGTTGCATACTACTGGAGCTGATTTTGCCTTGGCAACATCCGGAATTGCAGGTCCGGGAGGAGGCAGTGAACACATTCCGGTCGGGACGATTTGGATTTCCATAGCAGGGCTAAATGGCGTGGAAGCTCGCTTGCTGCATTTTGGGCAAAATCGGATTCGCAACATCGAAAAAACGCGTTTGGAAGGACAAGCTTGGCTCTTGAGGAAATTGAAGGAATATAAAAGCGCCGTCGATTGACGGTAAAGGTTGGATGAGTGGCTTTTCTTTCGTTTCTTTGCGCTCTCTAAAAGTGAAGCTATGAGCCGCATTTGTCAACTCACCGGAAAAAAGGTTATGGTCGGAAATAACGTATCGCACTCCAAGCGGAGAACGAAACGCACGTTCTATCCAAACCTCCAAAAGAAGCGTTTTTTCAATGAGACAGACGGAACGTTTGTAACGTTACGCGTTTCAGCAGCTGCGATGCGAACCATCAGCAAGTTGGGATTGGTTGCAGCGATTGCCCAATCAAAAGAGAAAGGGTTGTTCAACGAACGATGAAGATCTAGACAGTCGTCTGAATTTGTTGGAACAAAAAAAACCCGCTAAACAGCGGGTTTTTTTGTGGGCCTATTTTGCGTTTCTCTACGCAATCGGAATCAATTATCTCCGAGAATCAACGGCAAGCCGTCTTTAGCTGAACCAATCACGACCACCTTGGTGTTCGGGCTGTTCGCAAGCGCTGATGTCGCTTCGATGCCTTTCCACTTTAAGAGTTCTTGGCTGATGCCTTTTGAAACAATGGCTTGGTAATCTCGAATGCCTTCGGCTTCAATGCGCATGCGATCGGCTTCCTTCGAGGCTTTTTCCAAACGAAACTCGTACTCCAAAGACTCTTGTTCTTGTTGAAGTTTGCGTTCAATGGCTGCTTCCAGAGTTTTAGGTAGTCGAATGTTGCGAATCAAAACGTCGTTGAGTTGCAGGTAGTTCTCAGAAAGTTTTTCCCGCATGCGGGCGTCAATTTCAGTTTGAATCTCATCACGACGTGTCGTGTTGAATTCTTCAGGTAAATATTTGGCAATGACTTCTCGCGCAACGGATCGCATTGCTGGGACTACAACTTTTTCCTCGTAACTACGGCCACGCTGAATTTCGAGCAATCCCAAGTTTTCAAACTGAGGTTGAAAGAAAACGGTCAAGTCCATTTCAATTTTGAGTAAATTGGAACTGAGGACTTCAATGCGTTCCATGCGCTCCTTTTGACGGATCTCATATTCATACACCTTATTCCAAGGTGCTTTGATGTGAAAACCACTGCCCAAAGGCGTTTCAGTGGTGTCTACACCGTCGCTGAAGGTGTGAAAGACCAGGCCTGCATAGCCTGAAGGAATCGTGACAGTGAGGGATCCCCATAAGAGGAGGATAGGGCCGAGTACAATCGCTGCGATCATGAGACCGCGGACGCGAGCTGGATTGGGTTGTTGTGACATGCAGCGAATTTACGTGGCTTGTCTCGCACCCGAAAGACTTTGTGCTTTTTTGGTGTGATAAAGTTGAGCGTGTTGTGAACACTCAATAACCGAAAGCCCGTCGCCGCGCGACCCACTCTACAGTCAGCATAGCAATGAGGCACCATAGGATCCATTCCCAAGCAATCAAGGGGTCCAGTTGGATTTGTTCATGCAAGATGACTGAAGGCATGGCAGTTGCCTCTAAAGCATCGATTAGGCGTTCAGTGGTAGTGCTATCAAGCGCACCGCAGAATGATCCTCCCGCCCGTTCTGATAGCCTGAGCAAGATCGCATGATCTGCAGGTTTACTGCTGAATTCAGCTTGCAACCCCTGAACGACGCACGTTCCAGTTTGCTCAAACAGTTCGCGGTCCAATTGACAAGAAGCAACCCACGTGTAGCTTCCCTCTTGTAAGCGCCCAGCATCAAGTACATACCGTTGATTGCGCTCACTGAATGCCATCGGGTATGTAGCGCCATCTTCGGATGTTAATTCCAGTGTAATCGTGGCTCCTTGGGCTGGTATCAGCGCTGCGTCATACACATCTGCGGTCAATTCAAACCGTTGGTCGACCTCAATGGATTTCGGAGCAACCACGGTGAGGCGGTCTTTCTTACTCTCAGATCCTAAAAATTGAAGATGCTTCTGGATTAGCGTATTGAACGCTTCATGGGTTTCGTTTTGCACGTAATTGCGCATGCGCCAATTCCAAAAACCTTGTCCAATGGTAACCGCCATCCGACGGTCATTGGACGGTGCTCGAATGGCCCAACAAGATTGGGCCGTTTCTAAGTTACCTAGTTGGCGATAAAACAGGGGGTTCCAAGCCGCAGACCATTCGATGTTGCCAAAAGGACCTTGCATAGGTGGCCATTGCTGACAGGCTGTTTCAAGTTCTTCAGAAATTTGAAAGAGTCCGAAATTGGGATTGGCCCGGACGCGGTGTGTTTCTGAAAGTCCTGTTGAGTTTTCTAGCCGAATGCCCCACTCGGGAAAGGATAAAAGGGCTGATTGGGAGGCGTCATCACTTAGGATCCACCAGCATGGCTTTTGGTTCATTTGAATCAACCGTGGCCAGGTCATTGCACCCAAAGACTGTCCCAGGATATTGTGTGCGATCAATACGTCGGCTTGCTCAATGGCTTCCAATAAGGCGTTGGCATCCTTCAGGTTGGAGGTGTGAAGCACCTTTACCTCCGTTTGATCTTGTTCTTGGAGGGCCAAGAGAATGGCACTGACATCGGGGTGCGGGGCATCGGAGACAATCAAGATTTGGCGCTTGCTTTCCAAAACTTCCACGTAAAAAGCGGATCGGTTATTTTGACTATTGACTTCGTTCGTGGCAACACTGCAGCGAACCTCATAGCGTTGCAATCCCAAGCCATTCGCGGGCAACATGAACTCAAAACGTTCAGATACCTTGTCTGAGGCCGGTGTCCAGCTCATCGAAGCCAAGCTCTGCTGTCCGGAGAATACTTCAACGGTGGTCAATTCGTTGGCCGTCCCTTGTGATTGAACGATCACTTCAACCGGAAATTCATTACCGAGGTAAGCCACTCGGTTGTGATCGACGCGGTCAATCCAATGGTCTCTAACGATTGTTGTGTCCCCAAGACCGATAGTGTAGAGGGGGGTGTTGGGCCAATGATTACTGTACTCCGGTTGAGCGCCTCGATTGATTAAGCCATCAGTGGCTAAGATCAAGCCTGCCATGTTGCGGTTTTCAAAGCGGGCCTCCAGTTCTTTGATAGCCGCATCCAAATTGGTTTGACCTCCGCGCCACTGAGCCGTGGACCATGAATTGAGTTCACGTGGATTCAATGCGTTGGAGAATCCAAACGTTTCCAACTTGACCCCAAGTTCGCTGAGCGATTCAGCCAATTCCAGGGGCCATTTCCGCAATGTCTCCAGTACAATCGTGGAATCGGAAGTTCTTCTGATGGAGGCGCTTTCGTCAATGAGTAAGATGGCCATCGGCTCTTCACGATCCAAATGGACGTTCCGTATCAACGGCTCGAGAAGCAGAAATGCCAGAGTGGTCAGTAAGGCTGTTCGAAGCAGAGCGAGCGCGATCCGTCCTCCTAAAGCCATGCCGCCTCCTGTGGCTGTCTTGGCTGTTCCTGAGCCCCGTCCATACATCCACCAAGCCGCAAGGATGGGGAGGCCAAGTACGAGCGCCCACTGCCAAGCCGAGGTGTCGACAATCCATTGGCTAGGATCAATGAAGGCAAAAAGGGGAGAAGAGATGAGGGTAGGAAGCAAGGTGGTGGGTCAGGCTGTGATCATGCCACCATCGATGCAAATGGTTTGCCCGGTGATGTATGAACTCATGTCGCTCGCCAGGAAAGTGCACAATTGGGCGACATCTTGAGGTTGTCCGCCGCGTTTTAAAGGAATGGCATCGCGCCAGCCTTGGACGGTGGTCTCATCGAGCGCAGCGGTCATTTCGGTTTCAATGAAGCCTGGTGCGACAGCGTTGCAACGGATGTTTCGTGAGCCCAATTCCAATGCGACAGATTTGGTGAATCCAAGAATGCCCGCCTTCGAAGCGGCATAGTTCGCTTGCCCAGCATTGCCTTGAACACCGACGACTGAACTGACGTTGATGATGCTTCCGGCGCGCGCCTTGAGCATGGTGCGCAACACCGCTTTGGTCAGGGCGAAGCACGACTTGAGATTGACATCAATCACTCGATCCCACTGGTCTTCTGACATCCGCATCAGCAGGGTGTCCTCTGTAATACCCGCATTGTTGACAACCACATCAACCGTTCCGAATGTTTCGACAACAGCAGCTACGAGTTGCTCGGCTTCGTCCATCTTTGAGGCATCGGACTGAAAGCCCTTCGCCGTTCCTCCGCCTGCGGTAAGTTCCGTTTCAAGAGCCATGGCCTTTTCGACCGAAGAGCGGTAAGTAAAAACGACGGTTGCACCTTGATGAATGAACTCTTGCGCAATGGCTTTGCCGATCCCTCTTGATGCACCTGTAATAATGGCTACTTTTCCTTTCAATAACATGGTTCGCTGTGTATTTCGTTGGGTGCTGAGGTTCTATAACAAATCCGCTGCTTCAGCGATCAACTCTGCTACGTCCTTGACAATGATTTCGCCTTCTTTGTTTGCGTGTTTTACACCATCGGTCATCATGGTATTGCAAAAAGGGCATCCTGTTGCAACGATTTCCGCCTTGGATTCGAGGACGTCTTCGGTTCGGGCATGGTTGACCTCAGCGGTTCCTTTTTCTGCTTCTTTGAACATCTGAGCGCCACCAGCACCGCAGCACAATCCGTTTTGCTTGCAACGACGCATTTCAATCAATTCTGCATCCAAGGAAGCGATGACTTCGCGGGGTGCGAGGTATTCTCCGTTTCCTCTTCCTAGATAGCAAGGGTCGTGGAAGGTGATTTTCTTTCCTTTGAAAACGCCTCCATCCGCCATGCGTAATTTTCCTTGTTCAATGAGCTCTCGTATGAACTGCGTGTGGTGTTGCACTTCGTAGTTGCCCCCCAATTCAGGGTACTCATTCTTTAAGACATTGAAGCAGTGTGGGCATCCGGTAATGATGCGGTTGATTCCATACCCGTTCAATATGGCGATGTTCTGCGCGGCTTGCATCTGGTACAAGAATTCGTTCCCAGCGCGTTTGGCCGGATCACCGGAGCAGCTCTCTTCTTGGCCCAATACCGCAAATGAGGTGCCTGCAGCGTTCAATATTTTGGCAATGGCCTTGGTGATGCGCTTAGCGCGGTCGTCAAAACTGCCGGCGCAACCAACCCAGAAAAGCACCTCAGGTGTGTTTCCGTTGGCGGTCATTTCGGCCATGGTGGGAATGTGGAATGAAGTCATCTTCGGTTCGTCTGTTTCAAACATCTTGCGTCCAGTCTCCGCGACTTTCAGCAGGGAAGGCCCAAGGGGCTCCGTTGTTTTCGATGTTGTTGAACATGGAGGTGATCGATTCGGGGGACTTGCTGTCCTCCATGATCAAACTGCGACGCATGTCCAGAATGATGCCCATGGGACTGATGTTGATGGGGCAGGCTTGTACACAGGCCTGGCAACTTGTGCAGGCCCAGAGCTCCTCTTCAGTGATGTAGTGCCCGAGCAGCGACTTGCCGTCGGATTCCCATTGGCCTCCATTCGCGTCACGTGCCTTGCCAATTTCTTCGATGCGATCGCGGGTGTCCATCATAATCTTCCGAGGGCTCAGGAGCTTACCGGTTTGATTGGCAGGACACTCGGAAGTGCATCGACCACATTCTGTGCAGGAATAGGATTCCATGAGTTGTTTCCACGTCAAATCTGTGGCGTCCTTGGCGCCGAATGGCGCAGGCGGCTCCGCTGATTCGGCCGGAGTGGCATACGGATCTGCCGATGGGTCCATCATCAGCTTGACTTCTCGCGTGACGGATTCCATGTTGTTCATGGCGCCGGCGGGCGTCAAATCAGAAAAATATGTGTTGGGGAAAGCGAGGATGATGTGGAAGTGCTTGGAGTATGGGACGTACACTAAAAAGGCCAATACTCCTGCGATGTGGAACCACCACATGCCCCGTTCCACCGCGACAAGACCAGTATCACTAAACCCCGCATACAACGGCATCAACCATTGGCTCACTGGAAATGAACCTGCGTTAACGTAGTGAGGCAACCCCCGCAGTTGTGCGATGCCGTCAGTGGCATTCATGCTCAAAAAAGCAAACATGAGGAGCACTTCTACGACCAAGATGATGTTGGCGTCTAGCGAGGGCCATCCTGCCAATTCACGCGAGCGCAATCGGGCAATGGCCATGCCGTTTCGACGAATAAAGAAGACGACACAAGAGAGGATTACACCTGCGGCAAGCCATTCAAAGGAACCAATCAAAACATCGTATACCGGTCCTAGAGGCTCTGCGAAAATGCGGTGCGTTCCCAGCAGACCGTCTAGCAGGATTTCGAGCATTTCGAGATTGATGATCACGAAACCGACGTAGATCACGATGTGCATAATTCCAGCCACAGGACGCGCGGTCATTTTACCTTGTCCCAAAGCGACCCGTGCCATGGTTTTCCAGCGCTTGGCCTTTTGGTCACTCAGATCCACATCACGCCCCAAGCGAATATTCTTTTGAATGAACCGAATTCTTCGGACGAAAAAGAAAATCCCAGTAGACAGAAGAAGGAGGAAAATCAATTGACTCATCATGCAATCAGGCTCTGTTTTTCATTAAAGGTTGTCATCTTCTTGCGCCTCCAATTCGTCTTGAATCAGTTTGCGCAGGCGCTTCAACTCCTTTTTGGAAAGGGTCTTTTCTTGTTTTTTTCCGAACACCGAAACGCGAACATAGCGCCATGGATTGAGGTACAAGTCGTTGATGAGATACTGCAACTCTTTATTGGTTGCCATCAAATCATCATGCAAAGAGTCGCTGTTGACCAATTTGCCCAGACTACCTTCTCCTTCTGCAATTTTTCGGGTGATTGTTTCGACATGAGCCAAAGAGCGGTCCGCTCGGTTGATTGTGGCTGCGAAATTCACAGCTGCAAGAGAATCCGAAATGTCAGAGAAATTCTCCATGACATTCGCAAGTTCATCGTTGTGGTTTCTAAAGTTGGCAGTAATGCCATCAACATTGGTCATGATGCTGCTGAGCGTCTCGCGGTTTTCAGCCACCATAGCATCAAGTTGAAGCGATGTCTGTTCGAGGCTTTCGACGGTCCGCTGTATGCTTTCAAAAGCAGTTGGTAAGCCAAGAGTCGCATCCGCTTCAAAAACAGCTTTGAGGTTTTCTAAGATGTCATCGACACCGTCAATCAACTGATCCGTTTTGTTTTTCAACGGCATCAATTCGATGCGGACAGCTTCGGCAATTCCCACTTCGAGATCACTGATCAGCGTGTCACCCGGAACAGCGAGATTGGGACTGTCTCCTGCAATCAAATTGATGGCCTTTGTCCCAAATAAATCACTTGAAAAAATCCGAGCTCGCGTGTCATCCGGAAGTTTGAGGTTGGACTGCTCGATGTCAAAAGCAACCAACAGGGTTCCGTCACCAACTTCCGAAAATTCGACTTTGCTCACTTGGCCGACCTTGAATCCATTGACCAATACAGGATTGGAAACAGCGAGTCCGTCTATGGCATCGTATTTAGCGAAGTAGCTATTTGATGGTTTGAAGGGGTTTGAACCCTTCAGGTAGTTGACTCCTAGCACAAACAAGATCAAACCTGCTGTTACCAGGACCCCAATGCGAAATTCTTTGGAGAGGTGGGTCACGTGAATCAGTTTCCTTTGATGGGTGTAACACCCTGATGTTCCAGCGTTGTCCCCTCAAATTTCACCACGAATGCATCTGGGAAATTCCCGTTGCGCATGGCTTCTTTGAGGAGTTGGGCTTGTTGCATCGTAGGTGCTGCTCCGACAGCGTATTTATAAAGTCCGTTACGAAGATACTCAACCACCGGTGTGAGACCGGAAAACCGAGGGTCTTCTTTCGAAATACGAGAATCGGATGCTATAATCTGTACACGGTATGTCGGTGACGGCAAGCTTGCAGGACGCTGTTGATCAGGGTCAGAGAGTGGGTTGGCAGTGGACTCGCTTGCTGCATTGGTGGGGTTTTTTGCAATCGTCCCGGATGGGTGATGCTTATCCTTGTAGCTGCGAAAAGCCCGCAAAAGCGCTGAAGCCATCAACTCCTTTCCCTTCTCTGAGTTTAGAAACTCTTCTTCTACAGGGTTGCTAAGAAACCCCAGTTCAACCAGAACAGACGGCATTTCTGTGAATGTGATGACATAGAACCCCGCCTGCCGTACCCCTCGATCGGTTCGTCCCACACGATCAGTGAATTGATCTTGAATGAGACTTCCCAATTCGAGACTCTTGTTCAAAAATACCGATTGCCGCAGGGCCAAGGCGATGTACGTGTCGGGGTCTTTGGGGTCAAATCCCTCGTATTTGTTTTTGTAGTCTTCTTCTTTAAAGATGGAAGCATTTTCTTGTATTGCAACCCGCAAACTCTCTTCACTGCGGTGCATCCCCATGACAAAGGTGCTGGATCCAACGGCTTGCGGTGACGTGAAGGCGTCACAATGGATGCTGATGAACAAGTCCGCTTCAGCATCGTTTGCAATTTTGACTCGATTTTTCAACGAAGGGTAGGCATCGTTCGACCGGGTCATGACAATTTTCACGTCGGGAAACCGTTCCGTGATGTAGTCGCGCAAGCGCAACGACACATCTAAGGTGACATTTTTTTCAGTCGAAGCAAATCGCCCCGTTCCCAAATTGCCTGGATCAGAGCCTCCGTGTCCCGCATCGATCACAACAATCATGTTGGGTGGAAGCGGTGCAAAAGCAATGGACAGCATTACTGTGCCTGCAATGACGCACAGGACCGCTCGTTTCGTTAGTTTTGACTGCAGTTTCATGCTCTTCATCAAATCTAAAACGCCCAAGCGGGTGCCTGTCATATTGCGCCAAGGGCTTTTCCGTGTCGCTTTGTGGATAAGCCTGCCCGGTTCCGTGCTAGCTCAAGGGGCGGATTCCGTGCAAGTTGTAGCGCCGGCGAAGCCCGAAATGGCACCGGTGAATTGGGGGGCAAAAGACTCTACGCGTGTCATTGCGACGACCTCAGAGGTCCAGTTGTTTGGTGAGGCATTTGTCGCCATGGATGACATCCGTTTGGAGGCAGACCGCATCGTTTACAATGCTGAGACCAATGAAGCCTGTGCCTTTGGGAGAAAAGATTCGCTCGGCGATTGGATTGGAAGGCCCGTCCTCAATCAAGGGGGGCAGACATTTGAGCAAGACGAGCTGTGTTTTGATTTGACCACTCGCCGTGGATTGAGCAAGCATGCCGTGACCATGCAAGGTGGTGCTGTGTTCCATGCGGGCGTCGCTAAACGACAAAGTGATGAGCGGATTCATGTCTCGGATGCCAAATTCACGACGTGTGACGCTCCGAATCCACACTATCATTTTCACATCAAGCGCGCCATCATGGTGCCTGGGGAAAAAATTGTCTCAGGCCCGTTCTATTTGAAATTCAGAAAAATACCCACTCCGTTGGCGCTGCCATTTGGGTGGTTTCCCACACCACCTGAAAAACAAAGTCAAGGCTTGTTGATGCCTGGATATGGTAACGGAGGGGCGTTGGGGTTTTTCTTGAAAGATTTGGGATACTATTTGCCATTGGGTGAACAAGCGGACACGCGCTTACTCGGAGATCTCTATTCGGGAGGGTCTTGGGCGCTTCGAAGCATTACCAATTACAACGTGCGCTACAAAGCATCAGGGAGTTTAAATCTGAGCTTTCAAAGATTACGGGATGGATTTGCAGGAGATCCGGACCTTTCGCTTCAGGACCAGTTCTTCGTGCGATGGAGTCACAATCAAGACAGTCGTGCACGTCCAAATAGCCGGTTTAGCAGCAGTGTCAATTTTGGATCGGCCAAAAATTTCCAAACGAATGTAACCAGCTCGCAACAGGATTTTTTATCCAACACCTTCCAGTCAAGCGTGCAGTGGTCCAAATCATTCCCCGGAAAGCCGCTCAATTTAGCGGTGAGTGCGCGTCACACCCAAAACTCCTTGACGCACCAAGTGGCTGTAACGTTGCCGTCCTTGACAGCGAATTTGCAAAGAACAAGCATTGCCGATTTACTGGGTTTGAAGAACAACCGCATCAGTTTGCTCGACGATATAGCAGTGAGTGCGTCCACACGGTTTGAGCAGATGCTTCAAGCTCCTGACAGTGTGTTCGCGGCTGGAGATTGGGACTCTGTTGGTTTTCGAAATGGGATCAAGCATTCCGCTTCTGCTTCGAGTCAAATGCGATTGGGGTTTGTGAGCATTACGCCGAACTTTCAGTACAATGAGTTTTGGTCGTTTCAGCAGCTCCAAGGGCGCTTGGAGGAAGGCGATGCAGGTGTGATCGAACAGGTTTCGGACACGATTCAAGGATTCAATGCAACTCGTGACTGGCGGCTTTCAACCAATGCGTCAACACGGTTTTATGGCACGTTCAATTTGGGGGAAAACGCCGGTGTCGCAGCCATTCGACACGTTGTCAGTCCGAGTATCGGATTGAGTTATACACCCGAGAATAACCGAACAAGGTTTGCGACGCTTGGAGATGAATACTGGGAATACAACCCGTATCAATTGAATCGATTCAATCCCCAGAACATAGGTGCTTCAGGGGCTGTCAACTTCTCCGTTTCTCAAAATCTGGAGGCCAAAGTCCGTGACCGAGAAACAGGGGATACGCGCAAGGTGCGGTTGATTGATAACGTGATCACATCGGCAAGCTATAACTTGATGCGTGACTCGCTGAATCTGAGCGATATCAGTACGCGGGCCAATACAGACTTGTTCAATAAAGTGCGCCTGAATGTCGGCATTGTCCAGAGTCCTTACGATCGTGATTCAACCGGGCAACGCGTCGATGTATTTTTAAAGGATGCAGGGAAGAACTGGCTGCGTCTTTCGCGAGCCAATGCTGCGATTGGTTCCAATTTTCAGGGCGGTGAAAACACAGAGTTTCCATGGAATTTCCGCGTTGATTACAATCTGGATTTACGCAATCAATGGATGGTTCAGAATCAACAGGATAGTCTCGTTATGACCCAGTCAGTTCGTGCGCGGGGTGGGGTAGAGCTATTTGATCGCTGGCGGATCGACGTGAATACAGGGTATGATTTCATGCGAGAAGAAATGACCACCACCCAGTTGGATGTCTACTGGGACCTCCACTGCTGGGAGCTCGCGGTCAATTGGGTGCCTTTTGGCTTGCGCCAAAGTTTCTATGTTCGATTGAACATCAAGGCGTCCATGCTAAAGGACTTGAAAGTTGAGTACCGAAAGTATTCAGAACAGGGATTCTTCTAGCGGCGAACTAACGCATCCACCAGCGCACGGTCATGATTGCGAGGCAAATCAAAAAGAGCAAGAAGCTGATTTTATTCACGCCGTGCATGAGGCGCAAACTGGTACCTACGTTTTCATCTCGATGAAACAAGTTCATCGGATTCAAATAGTACAGGATTTTTTTTAGAAACATGGCGTTGAATTAAGGGGATTCAGCGATTACGGTGTGCAATGACGGAAATTTCGACTCGGGCATTTTTGGGCAGCCCTTTTACAAATACAGCTTCTCGTGCTGGGTACGGTTCGGGCAGGTGTTGTCTATAGGTGGCATCCATTCCGGCATAATCGGAGGAGTCAATTAAAAATACCGTTGCCTTGACCACATGTTGAAGGCCTAAACCAGCGGCCTCTAAAACACGTTGGACATTGGAGATGCTTTGTGCGGTCGCAGATTCAATGGTTTCAGAGATTAGGGCTCCTGTTGCTGGGGCGAGAGGAATTTGTCCGCTAACAAACAATAAGTCACCCGCTTCAACAGCTTGACTGTAGGCCGCAACGGGCTGGACTGAGTTGGATGAATGAAACGTCTTTGACATGATGCGAAACTACGCAGGGATTTCCCACCTTTGCACGAATGCATCGGAGCCATGCGGATTTTACTCATTGATAACTACGATTCCTTTACTTGGAATTTGCAACACCTTCTTGTTTCCAAAGGGGCACGAGTCGATGTGTACCGCAATGATGAAGTTTTTCCTGCAGGGGTGGTGCATTATGACGGCATGGTGCTTTCGCCCGGACCGGGGCTTCCTGATGAAGCGGGCCAATTGATGCGCATCATTACGGTGGCCTCTGCCCATGCCATCCCGGTGTTGGGTGTGTGCTTGGGAATGCAGGCAATCGCTCAACATTACGGTGCTACGCTGCTCAACTTGGATGAGGTGCTTCACGGACGCACAACCCCGTTAGTGAGTATGGTTTTTGAAGGCATTTTTGACGGTTTGGAGGTGCCCTGTGAAGTGGGGCACTACCACAGTTGGGTCGTCGATGAGTTGGATTTTCCAGTAAATTTGGAAATCACGGCACGCAACGCATCGGGATTGCCCATGGCCATGCGTCACAGAACATTGCCGATCGAAGCCGTTCAATTCCATCCAGAATCGGTGCTGACTCCGAGTGGTCCAGCGATGGTGAGCAATTGGTTGGATAGTGTGGGGCAATACCGTTCCGTGCATCCTGTTGAGCCATCCACAGCGCGCCTTTGGATGGGCAAGCCAACAGACGAGGAATCTTAGAAGTACGCAGCAAAAACCCCCTCCAAGCGATGCGTGAAGGGGGTCTTATTCGTGCCGTTACGGGTAGTCAGTCCTCCTTATAGGTTGACATGACCTCTTCAAATGTGTCTTTGAACTGGTCGTAATTGTATTCAGCGCGAATGCGTTCTTCTTGCTTCAATCCTTCTACGTATGCGTCAGCAATGTTTTGGCCGCTCAATTCAATGGCCAAGTAAGCGATGTATTTTGAACCTTCTGCCATGGTGAGCTCTTGGCAGATTGTGATTGCTCCAGTGAGTTTCTTGTTGACAATGGTCCGTGAGAGTTCGTTGAACTTGCTCGTGGCTTCCTGTGTCGTATTGAAGCCCAATTGCGTGGCTTGGTTTTCAGCTACAATTTCGATCGTTGCTTCAACGGCTCGAGCAAGTGTTGCCTCGGCATTTTGCCGAGCGATTTTCTTGGCGATTTCTCGCTGAGGGCTGCTTCCGGTCGCAGATGCTCGAAAGTATTCTCCGTTGGTCAAGAATTCCGGTCCGGAACAATATTCAACAATGCGAACTTCTCCCCGGCTATCCGGTGTTGAAGTCGTTTCTTTTTCTCCTTTACAACCTGTGAAGGCTAAAGCTAGAACGGCAAAAGAAACTGTGAGGGTGTGGATTGATTTCATCATAAGGGGGTTGGTCTGTGATTGTAGTATTGCCAATAAGCGTGCCAAAGTTTGACTGTGAAATTAGTGAATTATTGGTAGAGCGACTTCAAAAGTTCTTGAATGAAATCGCTTTGAATTTCAACTTGCGCTTTGCGATACGCTTCTCCGTGAGCGGCAGCCCAATTTAGCTGCACTCCTTTCACGCTTTGGAGATTGCGTTGCAGGATGGCCTCACCCTCGATGGTCTCGAGGACAATTTGAGCATCCAATAATGCGGTATAAAAGCCGCTCGAAGATCCTCCGCGTCGGGTGTCGGCTTGAAGAGTGAGTTTTAAATCGGCATCCGCCGTGCGATTCACCCATTGTATTCCCACGTCATTTAACCCCTGCGCCAAAGCATCACGCAACCGAGTTTGGTCAGATCTCATACCTGCAACGGACTCGTTTGATTGGATGTAAACGGTCGGTGGTGGGAGTTCGATGGTCCACGTTTGATCGGGGTTAATCAGACTGCCGATGAGTTTAGCTGCATTGGATTTTTGCATTGAGGGAATCAGCTCATTCAATGGGATGGTGGCTTTTAGCTCGCTCCGCAGCAGACCCGATTCAAAGCCTTCAAGTCGGACTTCAGACCAGCCATTTTCTCCAGTGGTCAGCTCGACCTTCCGAGGCAAGGTCCCTCGGTTGTACGTCCATTCAATGGGGATTCCTGCAATTGCATTGCCATCGTAAACTACTTGACAACGTGCTGTACCGGTATACCGTTGTTGAAATTCGAGTGTGACTTTCGTTGATTGTCCCTGAAGTTTTAATCCATTAACGAGCCCACTAATGCCATCGAGACATGCCCGGTCTAAGGCAATGGTTTCTCCCGCGGGAGTCTTCCAAAAGTTGATCTCTCCCCAATACAATTCCAGTGATTCTAGACTCCGTACAAACCGGTCTAAAGCTAGTCGAAGATCATGTTCGGTGATGGCGTCTTGGGCCGAAATCCAATAGTCACCTGCAAGTTCCATCGCGGCGCTTTTTCGCTCATTGCGGATGCGCTCGTAAGTGGATTTGCTCAAACGATAATAGGCCCAAACGTCGGTTTCGTTTTCATAGTAGCCAACACGTTCGTACCCCTCTAAGTCTTCAGCTGAAGAGCTGGTAATGGTTTCAGAAAAGCTTTGTCCAGCAATGCCTTGAAATTGACTGGAGTGCAATACCGATTTTGAATCAATGTTCACTCGAATTTGACCTGCGAGCTCAGCCAAAGCTTGTCTTTGTGCGCGTTCGGCGGCATCGGAAGGATACTGTGTTTTATTTGCGCTGGCAACGCCAATGTAGTATCCCGGAACGTGAGGGCGCTGCTCTATCCATGTCGGCAAGGGCTCAGCCAGCTCTTTCGTTCCAGAGCAAGCACTCAGGATGGTCAGACAAGCGAAAAGCCAGATCCAATGGAAGGGCATCGAAGGATAAGGAGTACCGCTCATGGGATCAATAGCTGCAATTTGTTTTCAATCTGGGCTCGTATGGAGAGAGAGAGGTCTTCGACGGTCGTGTTGACCATCACGGACTCCGCAGACAATTCACGACGTGCATTGAGGAGTGCTGCCAATTTGTTTTTCCCCAAACGATGGACACCGCCTAGTTTGTTGGAAGGGTAGATGTTCCCCTGATCTCCCTGGTATGCTGCATACAGGATGGCATCCGAACGTTCGCTAGTCACCATTTCAGACATCAAGTTTTGGCCTGTTTCCAAAGAAACTAAGGAGACACGGAACGTAATGCGCACCTTGCGGTTTGCTGAATATTCGCTGTAAGGAACAGGGCGGTATTTTTTATCGTAGACCTTTTTTCCTTCTTCTGTAATTCTTGCCACACGGTAGCTTTCATAACCTTGCTTGTTCAACCTTTTCAAACCGGACGTCACCACTTCGCAATCCACAACCTGTCCTTTCAAGAGTGTTTTGGTTCCCAAGAGTTCGCCCACTTCGACCACGGAATTTGAATTCAGTAATCCACTCAAAGCGAGCTGCTGCTCTTGTAAAATCAAGGCTTGGTTTTCCCGGTCCACAATTTCCAGAAAGGGGTCGTTGGATTGCGTTAAAGCTTGTTCGACGTACGAACGGAATTTTGACTCCAATCCAGCGCGGCTTGTTCCATTTTCAAAAGGGAGCAACGCGAGGGTGAATTGCCCTTTTGAAAGCGCCTCATGGTGCAATTTTTCAGCTTCTTTGTACTGCGGGTCCTGCGCGAGAACATCGGTGAACAGAGCGTGGGCCGACCGCCAATGCTGCTGCTCAAAGTGTTCCAAGGCATTGCGATACCGGGGCTCACAAAACGCAATTTGCGCCCATTTTTCTGCATCCTCGAATCCAGGCTCCAGTCGCATGACTTCATTAAAAGCGGTGAGTGCTTCTTGGAATATTTCATCCTCTAGCGCCTCCATTCCTGCGTCGTACAGTTCTTGAATGTGTGTGTGTCTAACGTCTTTAAAGGCCTGTTTTGCGGATTCTAAAATCAACAAGTCAATTCCAGCGCGTGCAACACGGTCGACGTATTGAAGAGCCTCTTCATAGGCAACAACCGCTTCGGGGAGGCTTCCTGCTAAATCCGCCTGCTCGAATTGGTTAATTTTCTCGTCCAATACCCACTGGCCCGAGCGTTGCAATGCGACCAGAGCGTCGGCATTGTTGCGGTCTTTCATTGCTGCTGTGAAATAGAAGTTCGCGGCTTGTTCCATCAATCCCACGTCCTCCATTTTCTGGCCTCTTTTCACAAAAGCTTTCGATCCATTGCACCCAACCAAGAAAAGGGCGGAGAGGCAAAATATGAAAGAAGAGAGCAGAAGCCGCATGGTTTAAGGTGATATAGAATATGAACGGTCTAGGAATGTGCAATTTAAGGGCATCAGCACTTGTTTAGAGCGAATTTCATGCCAAGCTTTTGCTCCCTTTGGCGAAGGCTTTCTAGCTTAGCGTTCTTATGAAAGCAGAAAAGACAATTTTAATATTGGGAGCCGGGCGCTCCAGTTCTTCATTAATCCAGGCTTTGTTGGAGAAGGCGGAATCGAGTCAATGGAAGGTTGCTGTGGGGGATATGGACGTTGAGATGGCGCAATCTAAGTGCTATGGCCATCCGTGCGCGGAATGGTTTGAGATTGATTCAAAAGACCCAACCGATCGCAATGAGCGCATTGCCCGGGCGAATTTGGTCATCTCCATGGTGCCGGCGTTTCTCCATCCTGAGATTGCTTCCATAGCCATTGAATCAGGAGTGCCTGTGATTACCCCGAGTTATGTGGGGCCTGAAATGCAGGCATTGCACGAACGTGCTTGTGAAAAAGGAGTGCTGGTCTTGAATGAGATTGGACTGGATCCTGGAATTGATCACTTGAGCGCTGCGCAAATCTTGGATCGGATCCGAAAGGATGGAGGCAACATCAAGGCCTTTGAATCCTATTGCGGTGGCCTGATTGCTCCGGATTCTGATGACAATCCGTGGCATTATAAATTCAGTTGGAACCCACGCAATGTCATCCTGGCGGGTCAGGCAGGAGCTGCGACGTTCTTGGAAGGCGGGAAGCATTGTCTGATCCCTCCTCATCGTGTGTTTAAGGACGCGCGAAGCATCGAAGTGGCCGGTATTCCGTATGAAGGTTATCCAAATCGGGACTCGATTGCCTACGAAGAGAAATACGGGCTGAAAGGCGTAGAAACGTTGATTCGCGGTACGCTGAGGGGAGACGGTTATTGCTCCAGTTGGGATGTGCTTGTGCAGTTGGGTTGTGTGCGAGATGATGCGGAAATGCACTGGATTGATGGAATTTCATGGGCCGTTTGGATGCGTTCATTCTTGCCTGTTAGAGCGGCCAAATTGTCCCTGCGAGCTGCCATCCAGTCTGTGACGGGTGCATCGGAAGTGTGTTTGGATCGCTTGGAATGGCTTGGTTTGATGCGTGATGATATCGGTCCCGATCGGTTGAACGGCACACCCGCTCGAATCATCCAGGACCTGCTGGAAGACAAGTGGCGCTTGGAGCCCACGGACCGTGATTTGGTGGTCATGTGGCACCGGTTTGAATATGAGCAAAACGGACACACGCATGAAATCACAAGCTCCCTGGTGTTGGAGGGGAGGGATGCAACGTACACTGCCATGTCCGATACGGTTGGTTGGCCCATGGCACTGGCTGCAGAAGCCATCCTCAAGGGTGAATTCAAACGGGTTGGGGTTGAAGTTCCTTTGCACCGTGATTACTATGATGTCCTCATGCCAGGATTGGAGGCGATGGGAGTCCACTTCAAAGAAGAACATCGGTCATGGTGATCCTCAGCGGCATGCTCTGTTGGATGTGCTGGGGTGCGCCCGAGTGGCCGGCTGAAGGTCAAGCTGATCGAGATTGGGTGATTGAAGCGATTCAATGGCGAATGCAATACGGCATCAACGGATGCGAGGAGATCATGCCAGGGTTGGATGCGTTGACGCTCGAATGGATAGCTGAGACAACGGAATTCACGATCGAGATTGATCGATCTGAATGGCCGTTTTTAGAGAAAGCACCGGAATTGCTCCCCGTTTTGATTCAAGTCAAAGCGCTGAACAGATTGTTGTCTGTAGTTGAATCAGAGAAGAGCCAACGAAAGGCCATTCGGAGTGTGCGTCGGGTCGCACGAAAAACGGACGGATTGCCAGTAAAAGCG
>CAJWIF010000030.1 GCA_913041135.1 uncultured Flavobacteriales bacterium | reverse complement strand
GTAAGCGAAGAAAAGAATCCCTGCGACAAATGCGGGCATGGGGATGACGAAGAATAAGAGAAGCTTATTCGTTGGAAATAGAAGGATATAGGCCATCATAACAGCGCTAACACCCCCACTTGCACCAAGGCTCGCATAGTTAGGATTGTCTCGTTGTTTCCATAACGAAGGCAATCCTGCAGCCAACATGCCGCCGAAGTAGAGAACTAAAAAGGACGGTTCTAAACTGGCAATAAGAGATGAACCGGACCAAGCCTGTTGCATTTGATATTCGACGGACGATCCAAATTGCCACAAAACAAACATATTGAAAGCAAGGTGTGTGAAATCGGCATGAATGAAGCCGTGAGAGATCAACCGATACCATTGGCCTTTGTGTATGACATCAAATGGCCTCAATAGCAATTTTGCCTTAAGAAGTGGCCGGTCTTGGACCCACCATGAAATACCAATCGTAAGAGCAATAACGCCGAATAAGAGGCTCATTATTTGATCAACTTGAATGGTCTGCGATGATCAGCCATTCACCTGCGATTCGCTCCCAAATTAGGCTGTAAGAACCCGAAAGGCCCTCCAAAGAATCTCCGCGTGTCAAAAGCCAGTGCCCTACGAGCATACCATGGTCTGAACCGAGCGCTCTCCAATGCTTGTTTTCAAAGGTTAAGATGCCCATGACCTCAGGATTAGGGTAGCTTTTGATGTAGTTCTGTAATGTCGCGTCAAAGCCCCATGTCATTCCAGATTTCCCAATAAACAGCATCGAATCATCCGCCCAATATGCCCCGCTCATAAAGGAAGGAATGTCCCCTTGATTCCAAGCGTCCTCTTGCGCTTGCATGCGTTCCGTAATTTCGCTAGGCCACTGGTGTGAGGTGACGCTCACTAACTCTTGTGCGGTTTCGTTTGGGGTATTGCACCCCCAAATCAGAGCAATCCCAATGAATACAAGACTGAAGTATGCCGATTTATACATTGAATCGAAAGTGCATGATGTCTCCGTCACGTACGATGTACTCCTTGCCTTCAATCGATAGCTTGCCAGCTTCCTTAACAGCTGCTTCCGAACCGAAGGATAAAAAATCATCATAGGCCATAACTTCTGCTCGGATAAACCCTTTTTGGAAATCGGTGTGGATGACTCCTGCCGCTTGAGGAGCCGTCGCTCCCATCGGGAAGGTCCATGCCCGAACTTCTTTGACTCCAGCGGTAAAGTAAGTTTGCAGTTGGAGCAAGTCATAGGCTTTTCGAATGAGCTGAGCTACCCCCGGTTCATTCAATCCTAGATCTTCTAGAAACAACGTACGTTCTTCCGGGTCTTCCAATTCAGCAATGTCAGCTTCAATGGCAGCACCGATGATCATGACCGTTGCACCTTCCGCAGCAGCAGCAGCCTTTACGCTTTCAACGTGATTGTTTCCATTGACAACAGCGGTCTCTTCTACGTTGCAAACGTACAGAACAGGCTTTGCTGTGAGCAACTGCAATTCCTTCATCATCGGCACTTCATGCTCTTCCAACTCCATGGAACGAGCAGATTCACCTGCGGATAAGGTGGTTTGCACGCGTTCGTAAAATGCGTACGCTTTGGTGGCTTCCTTGTCCCCTGTTGCTGCGATTTTTTTGATTTTTGTGGCTCGACTCTCTATGGTTTCCAGATCCTTGAGCTGGAGCTCCATATCAATGACCTCCTTATCTCGAATGGGATCTACACTGCCGTCCACATGAACGACGTTGCCATCTTCGAAACAACGTAAAACGTGCAAAATCGCATCGGTTTCTCGAATGTTCCCTAGAAATTTATTTCCAAGTCCCTCCCCCTTGCTCGCCCCCTTCACCAATCCGGCGATGTCTACGATTTCGACGGTAGTGGGAACAACATTTTGAGGCTCGACGATGCGAGCCAACGTTTCCAAACGGGGATCAGGAACAGTGATTACGCCAATGTTCGGTTCGATCGTGCAGAACGGAAAGTTGGCACTTTGTGCCTTTGCATTCGAAAGACAATTGAAAAGGGTTGATTTGCCAACATTGGGCAGACCGACAATACCGCATTTGAGTGCCATGTAAAATCTTATTTAAAGACGTGCGCGAAGGTAAGCCTCAGAAGACAAAATTGCTTCTGAACACTTTGTTCACAATATCTCGCGTTCCGAAATATCAAGAGGTATTTTTGCTCTGAGTTTTTTTCAAAATAAACACGCATGGTTTCCACTGATTTATCTTCTGTTGCTTCTCAGGTCCGAAGGGACATCGTTCGAATGGTTCATGGTGCTTCATCAGGTCATCCAGGCGGAAGTTTAGGATGTGCTGACTTGATCACCCTCCTCTACTTTGAAGCCATGCAGTTGGACCCGGCACTGTTCAGTATGGACGGAAAAGATGAAGACTTGTTTTTCCTGTCCAACGGTCACATCAGCCCGGTTTGGTATAGTGTACTGGCCCGACGCGGCTTTTTTCCTATTGAGGAATTGGCAACATTTCGAAAATTAAACTCTCGATTGCAAGGACACCCCGCTACTGAAGAGGGGCTTCCAGGAATCCGTATTGCATCTGGATCCCTTGGACAAGGGCTCAGTGTTGCTTTGGGGGCCGCCCAATCCAAGCTATTGAACGGTGACGACCGCACTGTATTTACCCTTCATGGCGACGGTGAATTGCAAGAGGGACAAATTTGGGAAGCAGCTATGTATGCCGCTCACAAGGGGATTGACAATATCATCAGTTTTGTGGATTGCAATGGACAACAAATCGACGGCTCAACCGAGGATGTGATGAGTTTGGGCGATTTGGCTGGCAAATGGAGTGCCTTTGGTTGGCATGTTCTCAAATGTGATGGGCACAACATGGAGTCTTTAAGAAAAGCCGTTGTTACTGGAAAAGCAAATCGTGGTAGTGGGAAGCCCACAGTTGTCTTGATGACAACCAGCATGGGAAAGGGTGTTGATTTCATGGAAGGAACGCACAAATGGCATGGTATTGCGCCCAATGATGACCAACTGGAATCTGCATTGAGTCAGTTGGAGCAAACATTGGGTGACTATTGATTCGCTTTAGTCCTCAACAAAACTGCCTCTAGATTTCCATGATCAATCTGAGTCGATACCTCGCAACGTCCCTCCTTATCGTGGGACTGTTTTCTTCTTCGCCTCATAGGGCGCAGGAAGCAATAGAGGACGATACACAGATTCTGTTTGTATTTGACGCTTCCAATAGCATGAATGCCTTTTGGGAGGGCAACCGAAAAATCACAGTAGCTACACGACTTCTTTCAGAGTCGTTGGATGAGCTTTACGGTGTTCCTGGATTGCAATTGGGCTTGCGTGTTTATGGACACCAAACAAAATTCATCCACGGTGAGCAGGATTGTGATGACACCGAGTTGGTTGTTCCTTTTTCAACGGGGAATAACTTGGTGGTTAAGCGCGCCTTGTCGCGGATACAAGCACGCGGCACAACTCCCATTGCTCGGTCTTTGGAACGGGCAGCTGAAGACTTCAAACCTGGAGATGGCCGCAAGGTGATTGTGCTCATCACCGATGGCATTGAGGCCTGTGATGAAGACCCTTGCGCCGTTTCGACCATGCTTCAGGCACGTGGAATCATTGTCAAACCATTCATCATCGGGATCGGTCTCGAAGAGCAATTCAAAGAAACTTTCCGATGCGTTGGAAATTTCTTTGATGCGACAGATTCAGAAACGTTTCGAGAGGTGCTTGATATTGTCATTGAGCAGGCAATGCATGACACGACGTATGAGATTGACTTGTTGGATACGGCAGGGGCGCACAAATCCAATGTTGCGGTCACTTTGCGAGACCGTCATTCGGGTGAGGTGATGCAGCAATTCATCCACACCTTGAACCAAAACATGGTTCCGGACACCATGCACATCGATCCTGTTCCTACGTATGATGTCACGATTCATACGCTCCCTCCTCTTGTTCGTGACTCCATACGTTTCAATGCACGAAGTCACAATACGTTGGTTTTTGAGGGAGTTGAGCAGGGCACTATTCGGGCTGAATTTTCCCGCAATGAAAGAAATGAATATGGCGACCTTCACGTCCTGGTATCCGAATCAAAGTCTCAAGTTCCGGTGCATTCTTTTGAGATCAATGAGGCAGTGAAGTTTCTTACGGGAACATATGACGTGTATTTCCCAACAGCTCCTCCGACGTGGATTCGGAATGTTGTTGTTCGGAATGGACAAATTGCACCGGTGATCATTTCTCAGCCAGGACATCTTCAACTGGATGCTTCGGCAGCTGGATATGGTACCATTCTCTCAGTAAATGGTGAAGTCGTTTATAAATTTGACGTAGGCAATCCTTCGGGAAGACTGATTCTACAGCCTGGAAAATACACTTTGTTGTTCCGTGCGCGATCAGCAAACTCTTCTGAATATACAGTTACCAAGCAATTCTCGATCGTTTCGGGAAAAACCCATCATCTATCCATCCATGGTTAATTCACGCTACATCCTCACCACCGAACCCAGTGAAAAGAAGGACACTCGAAGCGGCTTCGGTGCGGGGCTTCTCGAAGCAGGCAAACACAATGAAAACGTTGTTGCATTGTGTGCAGATCTCACGGGCTCATTGAAAATGGGCGATTTTCAAAAGGCATTTCCAGATCGATTCTATCAAGTCGGAATTGCAGAAGCGAACATGATGGGTTTGGCTGCGGGAATGACCATTGGCGGTAAGATCCCATATACAGGGACATTCGCTAATTTCTCAACCGGCCGGGTTTATGATCAAATTCGACAGTCTATCGCATATTCGGAGAAGAACGTCAAGATTTGTGCTTCCCATGCAGGTTTGACCCTTGGAGAAGATGGTGCAACACATCAAATTCTTGAAGACATGGGGATGATGACCATGTTGCCGAATATGACAGTCATCTGTCCTGCAGACTATGCCCAAACGAAGTTAGCGACCGAGGCCATTGCCAATCATGAGGGCCCAGTATACCTTCGGTTTGGTCGACCTGCAGTTCCGGTGTTTTTGCGTTCGGACGTCCCATTTGAAATCGGTAAAGCACAGAAGTTGACGGAGGGGAATGATGTGACCATTGCGGCTACAGGACACTTGGTTTGGGAAGCTATGGTAGCAGCTATGGCGTTAGAAAACAGAGGGATTCGAGCTGAGGTCATCAACGTTCATACCATCAAGCCTTTAGATGGCAAGACCTTGTTGGAATCTGTTTCCCGCACAGGATGTATGGTAACGGCTGAGGAACACCAACGTTTGGGAGGATTGGGATCCCAAGTCGCTCAGTTACTCGCTGAGCACAATCCTGTTCCTATGGAACAGGTAGCGGTCAATGATTCATTTGGTGAAAGCGGAACTCCTGCTCAATTGATGGAGAAGTATGGGCTGACATCAGAGGCCATCATTCAAAAGGTGGAGACGGTTATTGGACGACTCGCTACAGCAGTCATTTAGACCCTATGAAAGGGCTTCTTGTCTGACCAATGCTTCCTGAGGCAGTTCTGCAATCGCTCTATAAAGGGCCAGTTTCGTGCTTTCAGAAACAGGTGTGTTGGGCAGTCTGACCCGTGCGTCGCAGAGGCTTAAGTGCGCCAAAATCGTTTTGATTCCAGTCGGTTCTCCTTCCATTTCCAAGATGCGCATCAATGGAGCGAACGCATGGTGCGTAACGCGAGCTTCGTTCACTGATCCAAAAAGCATCTGGTGCGTCATGGCTCCCCAAGATTTGCAAAAGGCGTTTCCGAGACTAGTAACGGCTCCGTCGACTCCTAACGCGAGCAGCGGCAAGGCCATGACATCTCTTCCGCACAAAACCGAGAAATTAACAGGCCGATTTCGGAGCAGTTCTCCATTCAATGCAACATCACCTGAACATTCAATCACTCCAGCCACATTGGGTTCTTTGGATAATGTAAGAATCGTTTCTGCAGTCATAGAGTGTCCTGACTTGGTTCCGGGGCTTTGGATCAAAATGGGCTTCTTAGATGCTTCTGCTATGGAGCGAAAATGTCCAATATGACCTGATTGAGAAGAAGCTACTGGATTGGATGCCGCACAATAGACTCCCATCACACCCTCAAGATGCATGGATGCTATTCGTTGCACTGCTGATCGCGTGTCAGAACTAGCTATCCCCACAAAAATAGGCTGAATGCCACCATTGATTTCAACGACAAAGTCTATGATTCGATTTTGCTCTTCAAGATTTAAAAGCGAACATTCTGAAGCTGGGCCCAATGCGAGGATGTAATCGGCATCTTCAGTCACACAAAGATTTACGAGTTTTTCCAAAGATGGAAAATCCACCTCTCCGGCAAGATTGAATGGTGTAACGAGTGATACGCCCTGCCCTCGAAGGGTCGATGTCATTTCAGTATTCATGAAAGTGGGGACTCAGCTAAAAATTGAATGATGCGATGATTTCGCTGTTTCCAGTTATCTCCCTTTGTTGTAGGCAAGAGGATATCGTAGTCCTTTGTCCGCATCTTGGAATGATTGCTCACCTTCATCTTGGCTTTTGATGCCATGACAAAGAAATCCAAAGGAACGGAAGAATCGGGATCGAAATGAATCAAAACATCAAAGGGCTCTTGCAGCAGCGGATTTACGTTACTCACGGGTTTTCCAAACCAATTCAAGTCTGATTTGCAGAAGTAATCTGTTTCCAATTTCCGAAGATGCCATGCAGGAATGAATTTACTCTCTTCATCGACGTAAGCAACGCGCATCACATGCTTTACCCCGTACTCTTTCTTGATGTAAGTGGCAATGTCACGAACGAGTTTATACTTGGCCTCATCATGATCCGCATAGACAAGGACCATGGATTCCATTTGACGTAAAGAAGAGCCGCTGCGCAAGCGGTCCACTTGAGGGCTGAATTGCAAGACATATTGCGCAACTCGCTCCTTGATTTTCTTAGGGATAAGGTTCATGAGACTATTGCCATTGCATAGGGACGTCCATGAGCAAAAACCGCGCTTCAGACGAAGCACTCAATTGAACAAGATCAACATTTGAAATGCTCAATGCATCGCGTCGATTCAAAACATGACCGTCCGCTTCAATAGTACCCTCTAAAACAAAAAGATAGACTCCCTGTCCGTCCGTTTTTAGTTCATAGGATTGTGAATGCCCTTGATCCCAAGAGCCTAAATAAAACCACGCATTTTGATGGATTTTGACTCCTTCTTCCCCTGAAGGGCTTACCACACAACGGAATTGATTGTGCTCATCTTCTGTTGTGAATGTCTCTTGTTCGTATCGTGGGGGCAAATCATTTTGATTGGGAAAGACCCAAATCTGTAGAAATTTCACTGGATCAGTGCTGCTTTGGTTCTTCTCTGAATGGAGAACCCCTGTCCCCGCTGACATGATTTGGATGTCTCCCTTCGCAATCACGGCACCATTGCCCATGCTGTCGTCATGTCTTAGACTTCCTTCTAAAGGAATACTGACAATTTCCATATTGTCATGGGGGTGCTTTCCAAACCCATTCCCACCTGAGACGAAATCATCATTTAAGACACGTAACGCACCGAAATGCATCCTAGACGGATCGCGCCATTGCGCAAAACTGAATGAATGATACGTGTTGAGCCAGCCGTGATCAGCATGACCTCGGGACGATGCCTTGTGCACTGTATATGTCGGAGTGTTCTCCATGGTATTCAATAAGTGTTCCGTGTCATCAATACAATTGCTCGCAAAGATTAGTCCGTTCTGTCCCATCGACACCATTAAAAAGGTGACAATTAATATGGGTGACAAGCCAAACACGTAAGAATTGATTTTACGCAGAAACATGAATGAATCGGATTCAAACAAATTTACATAGAACTTTGGCATGACTTTCGCATCTTCGAAGCAAATTGAGTCCAACATTAATAACTCACACATGCGTACATACATATCACTTTTTGGATTGGCCTTTTCTTTGCTTATGTTGACTGGGTGTGCAAACAATCCATTAGGAAAATCAGTTAAGGAGCCTTTCTCTGGCTCAAAGTATGAGTCCAATTCACGCTTTTACCGAGGTGTTGGAAAAGGGGCTAGTAAAATGGATGGGATTGCTCAGTCTCAGGCTGAGATGAAAGCGCGTCAATCCATTGCTCAACAAGTGCAAACACATTTCGAGGTTGTAACGGATGACTATCAGCGCAGTGTAACAGGGGAACACGTGGATGATGCAATGGCCCGGTTTGAGACATTGGCCAGAGAAATCACGCGGACTCAATTGACAGATTTGCGAAATATAGGCTCTGAAAAGTTCATGACGGAAGCAGGGGCATATACTGTTTACGTCGCTTTTGAAATCAAAAAGTCAAGCATGTACCGACACATGAAAAAGCAGGCTAAACTGGATGCTAAAATTTCAAAGCAATCGCTTAAAGAAATTACAGCCTTGCTCGATTTGGAAATCCAAAAAGCTGAGAACGCAGAGTAGTCTCGTTTTAATTCTTCAATAAGAATAAGTACTTCTCCGTGAACTTTCTCATCTTGGGGGCAATCACAGCTTGGCAATAGGGTGCTTCTCCATGCAACTCAAAATAGCTTTGGTGGTAGTCCTCCGCTTCATAAAAAGGTGAAGCGACTTCTACAGTCGTTACGATTGGTGAAGACCACTGGCCTGATGCTGCTATAACCGCTTGTTCAATGATGGGCAGCTGCCCTGCAGAATGATGGAAAATAGCAGAACGATACTGCGTTCCGGCATCAGCACCTTGTCGATTCAAGGTTGTTGGGTCATGCGTTGCAAAAAAGACTTCCAATAAAAGGGAAAGGGATACCACATCAGGATTGAATACAACTTGAATGACTTCAGCATGCCCCGTAGTGCCATTGCATACTTCACGGTAAGCTGGGTTTTTGACATGTCCCCCCATGTATCCGGAAGTCACGGACTCCACGCCTTCGATCCTATCAAAGACAGCTTCGACACACCAAAAGCAACCAGCACCAAGCGTTATCGTCTGCATTTCCATTGTTTTCGATTGAATCGTATCCTGGCTCCTCGTTTCGATTTTTTGCACGTTTCCAAACATACGCGGGGCTACCACACCCAACGCAAGAAACAAAAACGTGCTCCCAATTCCGATTGTGAATTTCTCCATATTCCGACGATGTCTGAGGCTTGAAGTCCGATTTCAAGACCGCGGGCCCCTGTCTTCAGAATAAAACCCGCAGGGATTCGAATTGTTTCATCACCGACTTTGCGAATACCGGTCTCTAATCGCAACCAATCCACAGGACCCACGACACAACTCAGTCCGAATCGAGTTCCTGAATTGCCCACCAACTCGGGGTTGTCAAATGAAGCATCACCTGCAAAAGTCAGCAGCGTACCAACTTTTACTCCAGCGCCAATATGAAAACCCATTCCGTTGTTGACTCTTCGGGTTTCTGATGTGCCATTTGCGAACCATGTTCCTGGATTCAAAGAAAGCTGCATAATGTCAATCCATTCATTGGGATTGGTCGCAACGTTGCTCCAAGTGTTTGTCAGGGCATCATCGAGCTGATACCGTTCTCCTCTCCACTCCATCCAACCCAAATCCGTGATGGACGCACTGGCCCAAAAGCTTTCGGAAAAGGCCAATGCGACACCAACATCAACACCCCACCCTTGACCAATGGGCCCCCAATTTCTGACATTGCTCAGGAGTGGACCATTGAGGTTGATTGAGTCTAATTTAGCAATGTTAAAACCGTCAGAAAACGCTCCAAAAGCATCCAATTCGCCGCCTACACTCGCCAAGCTGAAATACCCATTGCCCAAAAGCAGTCGCGCCCCAAGGCCAGTGTGAATTGACCATCCGCGCTCACTACTCCATTGCTTCGATACACCCAATTCGTGGGTTCTATGCCATGACAACCCAAGCTTTGAATCTTGAAAAATGGATGACAATAATGTTTCGCCATTCGTGTTCAATCCTCCAATAATATTGGCTAAATCATCCGTGCTCCAGCCCCCGTTATTGATAACGGTATCTGTGCCCAAAATGGAATACTCAAAAAGATTCGACGCTCCTCCTTCGATGAGCAAAGAAGTCACGGAGGGACTGAAATATGATTCTGCAAAAAACACATTGCGAGATGCATATGCCACAGCCCAAGACTTCCAACGCTTGGCAGATCCCGCAGTCATGAGGTTGAAATCCACTTGAATTTCTTCATTGGATAATCGGTTGACCCATTCACCGGGCGTCAACCCCGTCCAAGCATCATTATTCATGCCCCGATTCAAAATATCATCCCAAAGATCTTCCCTCCCAAAAACGGTCGAATTGACGGAGATGGAGCCTTCTAATCCGGAGATAGCAGATTTCCAATTTGAATTCATAGGGGACAAAGTCAAATGAGCTGGATTCCAGCCAAGAGCACGGTAATCACCTGATAGAGCCATGGGGGTCGCTCCCACTCCGACAGAGGTGTGTGGGGCCTGTGCAGCCACTGAGCTACAATACGCCAAGAACAAAACGGCTAAAAGACCGCGCACTGCGCGTGACATTCGTAAGAAGTCTCGCGAAGTTTTTTGACTAGCGTTCAATGTGTTATACAGGAATGTTCCAATTGAATCGATCGTCAATAGACCCCCTTCGTATTCCATCAAGTTCACGGAGTAACCATGGAACAACTTTCCAATTATCAGGATTGTTCAGTGGATAACGTTCCCCGTTGATTCCAATCTCAGACATGGGTTTGATGGTAGCGGCAGTCCCTACACCAAAGGCTTCCGTTAGCGTATTGTTGTTCAGACTTTCCTGAAGTTCAACAACTGAAAACCTGCGGATTTCAACTGGAATACCTAAATCCTTCGCAACAATAAGAACAGAATTTCGAGTAACGCCATCTAAGATGGTGTCACTGGTTTCAGGTGAGATTAAGACTCCATCCACGATAAACATCGCGTTCATTGTTCCGCACTCTTCAATGTACTTATGCTCGACGGCATCGGTCCATATCAATTGATCATATCCTTCTTCACGTGCCTTCTGTGATGGATATAAAGAGCCCGCATAATTGCCAGCAGCCTTAGCAAAGCCTGTTCCTCCAGGTGTTGCCCGGGTGAACGATGTCTCTACTTTCACTTTCACGGGACCCTTGTAATAAGCTCCCACGGGACATGTGAAAATACTGAAGGCGTATTTCTGACTCGCTCGGACTCCAACAAAGGCATCTGTAGCAATCATGAAAGGGCGGATGTACAAGGCTGAATCTTCACCGCCTGGCACCCAATCAGAATCCAACTTCACAAGAGCTGCCAAAGCTTCCATAAACAAGTCCTCGGGTATCTCTGGCATGCACATGCGAACGGCAGACTTGTTGAATCGCGCGATGTTCATTCCAGGACGAAACATTGACACTTCGCCGTTGGATTGACGGTAGGCCTTCATGCCCTCAAAAATGGCTTGACCATAATGAAAAACCATTGATGCCGGGCTCATCGTAAAGGGACCGTATGGCTCAACCCTACCTCGTTTCCAAGCACCGTTCTCGTATTCCATCAAAAACATGTGGTCCGAAAAGACTCTTCCAAATTCAAGATCATCAAAGACGACTTGATCCAACCGTGTAGTTTCTGTTTGAAAAATATCGAAGGAGGGCGTGGTTTCAATCATAGTCAATCTTTCATTCAGATTTGCGGCAAAGGTCGCGTTTTCAATTCCATGTTCCAAATGCAGAAAAACAACTGATGTGAATAAGGAATGGAAATGCGATAACTAGCTGGATTGCTGAAATAAAAATTTATTCGGACTGACAAAGCCTGATTTAACAGCATACATGACCATGGACGCCGTGTTATTCACGCCCAATTTTGACATGATATTTTTTCTGTGTGTGTTCACTGTGTGGTTGCTTAGAAACAATTTCTCTGCAATTTGAATGTTTGTCATCCCTTCTGAAATGAGAATGAGCACTTCGATTTCACGTTGCGTCAATACAACAGGGTCGCAGGTTAGATCCACAAGATCGAGGTCGCTCACGTCAATGCTTTCCCTTCGAATTGCATCGAGGATTTGACCGCAAAAAAAAGTGCCTCCTTGACCTGTAACCTCAATGGCTTCAAGCACCTCAGCCATGCTGCAGTCCTTTTTGATGTAGCTCGTAATTCCCGCTCGTAAGGCATTTACGATGGTTAAGCCATTTTGGGATGCTGTAATAGCAATCATTCGAGTCTTTCGACTGGCACGGGCGCATTGAAGTACCGTGTCAATGGAGAACCCCGATGCTAAACAATCCATAACAACTAGGTCGGGCTCCTTTTCTGAGAGCAAGTCTAGTAATTGCTCTTCAGATTCGGCCTCACCCAGAACGTCATAGCGGGTGTCCTTCTCAAGAACCGTTTTGAGTCCGTAACGGAATAACGGGCTGCTATCGGCTATTAAAATAGACGTTGTAGTCATGGTCGTAAAGATAGCTATATGGAATCATTCCAAATAACGAACGCGTTAAAATTCTACAGATACGACTGAACCGCATAACAACGTCCTTCTACAGCCAATTCTACGTGAGGAAATGCATGTGAGGCCTCTTCAATCAAGAGGTCTAATGACCGATAACGACTTGAGAAATGTCCCAATAGCAACTGCCTCACACCCGTTTCGCGGGCAGTCATTCCCGCTTGTGCAGCAGTAGAGTGTCCTGTTTGTTTGGCTTTAGCTTTTAATGACTCAGTAAATGTGGCCTCGTGATATAAGAGATTCGCGTTTTTGGACAACGTAATTAAATTGTCGCACGGAGTGGTGTCTCCGCTGTAAACGTAAGACACATCTTGGACTTTGGGCAAGCATACGCTCTCCACGAGCACGTACTCTCCATTCGCTCTGAGCACATCTTCTCCTCGCTTCAATTTGATAATCTCACTTCGTTTCAAGTCGAGATAATCAATGCTTTCTTTTCTAACGTTTCGGGTGTTTGAATGCCAATTGAAACGATAACCATAAGCTTCAATGCGATGATTGACAGGAGCTGAAACGACCTTAATATTCCCTTCGTTCCATGCTGTCACAAGTCCCTTAGGATCGTTTGTGACGAACTCCAGTTCAAATTTGAGATGGGTTTCTGTGAGTCGTAATCCCTCCATAAGCCACCGTTCTAAATTCGCCGGACCGTGGAGTGCTAATGGCTTCTTTCTACCTAAAAGGTTCATGCTCCCAATCAAACCTGGTAATCCCAGAACATGATCACCGTGCATGTGCGAGATGAATATCCGTTCTATCCTTTGGAAAGGAACGCGTTGAGAACGCAATGATTTTTGAACGCCTTCTCCGGCATCCAGTAGGAACCACTTCTCTTCGATATTTAAAACTTGTGCAGTAGGTTGGTAGCGCAGTGTTGGAGTAGCCGCCCCACACCCCAGTATCGTCAGATCAAACCTCACCAAAAGAATCGCTCAGTCAATCAGTCGTGACGAACGACCATTTTGGACGTTTTGCGCTCGAAATCGGACGTCCAGGTAACAAAGTAGATGCCTGTATTCCAATCTTGCGTGGCAATGCGTGTCTGGTTCTTGGCGAAAGTTTGCGTAGAAAGAACCAATCGCCCTGACATATCTCGAACTTCAATTGTGGCATCCACATTCAGGGGAGTCAGTTGAAAACCTTGATCTGCAGGATTCGGAAACCATGAAATTTGGTCTGCTACCGACTCAACGATACCATCGGGATTTCCTTCACCAACGATATCCATGATGTATCCGCTAAACTCATAAGGCTGTGCTACTGCGATGCCGAATACAGTCACATACGCTTGTATGTCTAAGCTGAGTTGATAAACACCAGGACTTGTAGGGGTGCCTTCAATTGAAGCGCAGTATTGCTGGCCTGCAATTAACGAACATGCATTTGGTGATGTCCCTAAATTGTTGCAAATGATTGACAAACCAACATCTTCCAAAGAAAGAGTCTCTAAAGAGATGGTGTCAACAAGCGTAGTAGCGACTAAAACGACTGAATCCAATGGCAGCGCAAAAGCGGGGTCAATAGCAGATGCATCTGTAGGGACCAATACATGGAAAATATCTACATAAGGAGTTCCCACGTAAGCCGTATCAAATTGTTCTCCTATGGAAGCGTCTGGTGATGCTCCCCAAAGTGCTTCACCAAAATCAAAATCAGGTTCACATTGTCCGAAAGAAGTTGTTCCGAAAAAGATCATGCCCAACAGCATGATTGAAGTGTAATGGAATGTTTTCATAATGTTCATTTATCTGTATCCTTTCCTAATTCGCCTTCAGTCATTTCCATGACGACATAGTCGTAGGCTTCAGAAGATGTGGGAGTAATCGTTAAAACTCTGTCAAGTTGGCTAATCTGAATCAGCTTCTCTACGGAAGGCTGCAATCCACTCAATACAAAAGTTCCTTCAGTATCGCGGCACAGTCGATTGCCGATCAAGACAGCACTCAGACCGCTACTGTCGCAATAACGGGATTCCGTCATGTCCAAGATGATGCGATTGCACCCCTCTTTTGCTATTCGTAGGAGCTCCCCTTTAAGTTCTGGGGCATGCAATGCATCCAGCTTTTCAACATGGGAAGTAACGATGGCGATGCGATCGCGGAGTTCGGTGGAGAATTTCATGAATCGTGACTAATGGGGTAAATATAGGAAGAACTGTCAAGGCTTGCATTCATCCTTGAGCAGATAGTAAATAAAGTACAGCCATCCGAATAGCTACTCCATTTTCCACTTGGTTCAAGATGATGGAATGTTGGCTGTCAGCGACATCACTGGTGATTTCCACACCTCGGTTAATAGGACCGGGATGCATAATGGTAATCGGACGATCTAACTTCTGCAAGCGGTGCTTGTTCAAGCCAAACTGGGCGGCATATTCACGCAAGGAAGGAAAGTAAGGTACCGCAAGCGCATCTTGCCTTTCGAGTTGAATTCGCAACATGCTCGCAACGTCGCACCATAGCAGAGTCTCATCTAAGTTGTGGCTGACCTCCACTCCTAGTGACATGATGTGTTTAGGTATCAACGTTTTTGGTCCACATACTCGAACGTTAGCCCCTAGTAGTTTTAGACAAAGAATATTACTGATCGCAACTCGTGAATGGCGAATATCTCCTACAATAGCAATGTTTTTTCCCGAGACATCACCATGCTTTTCAAGTAAACTGAAGGCGTCAAGTAAGGCCTGAGTTGGATGTTCATGTGTTCCATCTCCCGCGTTGACTACGACGGTTTTTACTTTCTTTGCCAAGAAACTTGCGGCCCCAGGATGTGGGTGCCGCATAACAACGAGGTCCACTTTCATGGCCAGAATGTTGTTTACGGTATCTACCAGAGTCTCTCCCTTGGCAACGGATGAGCTGTTTGCTGAGAAATTCAGAACATCGGCACTGAGTCGTTTTTCAGCGAGTTCAAATGACAACCGGGTCCGTGTGGAATTTTCAAAAAACAGATTCGCAATGGTGAAATCGCGCAAAGAGGGCACCTTCTTAATCGGTCTATTGATGACCTCTTTGAATCCTTCGGCTGTTTTGAAAATGAGTTCCAAATCATTCCGCGTCAATCCGCGAATGCCTGTTAGGTGCCTAGTTGATAGCTGGTTCATTCAGGTTTTTCGTTCAATAGCAAAACTTGACTTGATCCAGGTAGGTCGCCCCAATCCACGAAAACATATTGCATGTCTAAACTATCGACTGACTTGCCAATAAACTGGGCCTCTATAGGGAGTTCTCTTTGAAAACGTCGGTCAATCAGCACGAGTAATTGCACGGCCTTTGGTCGGCCATGTGCCATCAATGCGTCCAACCCTGAACGGATCGTACGCCCTGTGAACAGAACGTCATCAATAAGGATGACATTTCGATTCTCAACAAGAAAAGGTATGAGAGTCGAGCTTGGCGTGATGTGTTTTTCTCGTTGGCGGAAATCATCGCGATGGAATGTAACATCAAGAGCACCGCATTGAATGGTCAAATTCGGAACCAACTCTTCGAGTCTTTGCTGGATGCGTTGAGCCAAAATGTATCCACGTGGCTGCAAACCGATCAAATCAGTTTCTGAGAAATCATGATGCTCTAGAAGTTGATGCGCTAAGCGATCAACGACTCGTTCAAATAGAGCTTTATCAATGAGGACTTGCGAATCCATCGGCCGCAAAGATACGTGAAACAAAAAAGGGGAAGCACTAATGCCTCCCCCTTTTTCTTGAATCATCGAAATGATCAGGATTCAGATTCGCTTTCTGGCGACTCTTCTGCTTTAGCTGCTGGCTTTTTAGCTGCTGGCTTTTTAGCTGCTGGCTTCTTAGCTGCTGGCTTCTTAGCTGCTGGCTTCTTAGCTGCTGGCTTCTTAGCTGCTGGCTTCTTAGCTGCGGCCTTCTTAGCTGCTGGCTTTTTAGCTGGCTCTTCTTCCGCTGCTTCCTTTGCTTCTTCTGCAGGACCTGTCTCTGTTACTTCCGCTACGGCAGCTTCAGGAGCAGCTTCAGCTGCAGGTTCAACGACGGCTTCAACCTCAGCGACCTTTTTTACTTTCTTCTTAGGCGCAGGCGCTTCAGCAGCCGGGCCGTCCGTCATCTGCTCTTTCAAAGCAGACAAAACGTCTAGATCACCAAAGGTGCTTTTCTCTACGTTTGAGTTCACCTCATTCATCATGCGGTTGCCTCCCCCACCTGTTCCTGCAGGACGCGGCTTGCGTTCTTTTGGTTCAGTAGGAACTGGAGCTTCTTCGTATGTACGTGTGTGGCTAACTGTAATTCGCTTGGCATTTCGGTTGAATTCCAGAACAACGAAATCAGCAGTACCGTCGGCGGCAATTGAAGTGCCATCCGCTTGTACAAGATGCTTCGCGTGGCAAGAGCCTTCTAAGCCGTAGGGCAAAGAGACCAATGATTGATTGCCCTCAACTTTAAGAACCGTTCCTTGGTGAGTCGATCCCACAGCAAAAATGGTTTCAAATACTTCCCATGGATTCTCTTCCAACTGCTTATGGCCTAAACTCATTCTGCGGTTTTCCTGATCCAATTCAAGTACAATCACATCGATAGCATCGCCTACACTGCAGAATTCAGAAGGATGCTTGATTTTCTTGGACCAGCTAAGATCTGAGATGTGAACCAAACCATCGATCCCTTCTTCCAATTCAACAAACAAACCAAAGTTTGTGAAGTTGCGCACAACTCCCTTTTGCTTAGAATTGAGCGGGTAACGGTCATTGATTTCAGCCCAAGGGTCTTGCTTCAATTGCTTCAGACCAAGAGACATCTTTCGTTCATCACGATCAATGTTCAAGATCACACATTCGATGTCCTCACCAACGCTTAAGAAGTCTTGAGCGCTTCTGAGGTGCTGTGACCAGCTCATTTCAGAAACGTGTAATAAACCTTCTACGCCAGGAGCAATCTCAATGAATGCGCCATAATCGGCCATGACGACAACTTTTCCTTTGATACGGCCACCTTCAACAAGGTCTTCAGTCATTGAATCCCATGGATGCGGAGTCAACTGCTTCATGCCGAGAGCAATACGCTTCTTCTCGTCATCAAAGTCCAAAATAACCACGTTGAGTTTTTGGTCGAGTTCAAGCAACTCTTCTGGATGGTTGACGCGTCCCCAAGACATATCGGTGATGTGCACCAATCCGTCGATGCCTCCCAAATCCACAAACACACCATATGATGTGATGTTCTTGACAGTGCCTTCCAAAACTTGACCTTTCTCCAAACCACCAATGATGACGCGCTTCTGCTCTTCGAGTTCAGCTTCGATCAATGCTTTGTGAGAAACAACTACGTTTTTGAATTCCTGGTTGATTTTGACAACCTTAAATTCCATCTGCTTTCCGACATAAATGTCGAAATCACGGATAGGCTTGACGTCTACTTGAGATCCAGGCAAGAAGGCCTCGATTCCAAACACATCGACAATCAAGCCGCCTTTAGTGCGGCACTTGACCTCACCTTGAATGATGAGATCTCCTTCCTTGGCTTCATTGATTTTGTCCCAAGCACTGAAGATGCGAGCAGTTCGGTGAGATACCACCAACTGGCCATTTTTATCTTCTTGGCGCTCAACAAAGATGGGAACAACATCTCCGATTTGGAGCTCTGGATTGTATCGAAATTCGCTGGCACCAACGATGCCCTCGGATTTGTAACCAATATTGACGACGACTTCCTTTTTAGAAATGCTCACGATAGTTCCGTCAACTACCTCTTTCTCTTTAATGAGAGTTAGTGAGTTTTCGTACTCATCTTCGAGCTTCTTCCGGTCATCTGCGGAATAGTCATCTGAAGCAGCTTCAAATGATTCCCAGTCAAAATCACCTGGCTCAGATAGCGCAGGACGTTCGGTTAGGATTTCGATAATGACTTCAGGTGCTGGCTCAGCGGCCACGTCAGTGGCATCTTCGACAGCAGCTTCAGGATCAGTTTCAGCAGGAACTTCAGGAGTTACTGCTTCGGTTGCGGTGTTTTCCACAGCGTCCGTGGACGGCTGTGTTTCTTGCTGGGGGATTGCCTCTTCGGCTCCCTCTTCAGGCTTCTGGGTTTCTTCGCTCATGGCTTTCCCAGTTGATTTGTATTCCACATATGGGACTGCAGTGTGGAAGGGTTTAAATAAATCGCGTCCCTGCGATCTCCTTTTAAGGACGGCAAAAGTAAGGCTTTATTTTTTAATTTCTAGTACCCCTTCCGACTATTCTGACAACAGAATGCGGTGCGATTGACCGCTTTCCAATTGAAGAAGAAATAGACCTTCGCAATTGGGTAATTGCTGCACGCTGGACATGGACCACGATTGGATGAGCCGACCCGTTGAATCGTACAGGAAACCGGCCTCTAAGAACTCCATTGCGCCTCCTGGCTTGGAAGGATTTGGATATGGAAGCCACTCGCTTGACACCGTATGATGAGATACCTCCATGGTTCCGTTGGTAGCATTGGGAGTCGTCGTTTCAAACTCAATCCAGGGCACCTGAGCATCATATACTCTACCCCACGACACATCTGCAGGCAATAAAGGAATGTCCAGTGAATCCAAAACAGTAAAGCCGTCAGGGGATCTCAGAGCTGCATGCTCCCCTTCATTGTTCAATTTGAAATTCATATGATTCCAACCTTGATCGTCGTCGTCGTCAGCATAGAGTACGACAAAGCCTCCTGAGGGAATGACGGTAGAGTCCGGCACTCCTACAGGAACCATCCATTTTTGAGGGTTGTCAATGCGGTCCGAAACGTAATAGCCTGCAATGTCAATAGCGACGTCTCCTGCATTGTACAATTCAATCCAGTCTTCATGTTCCATTGCATTGTCCTGAACATCAGTGATATTCCAAGTCAACACCTCGTTGATGACAATCATGCCCCCCGGAATAATTTGAAGAGAATTTGTTATGCGTGGAGTCGGCGTTGTGAATTCAATCCAACTGGGACTTCCATCGAGTGACCTACCATAGCTGGCATTCGATGCTGTAGTGGTATCCCATTCGACTTCATCGATTGCAGATCCATCAGACCCCAATAATTGAAGATTCCCTCCTGCAATTGGACAAGAGATCCCGAGGTGATTCGCTCCTTCACTCGCTTCTCCATCCAACCACAATACCAGGAATCCATTAGCATCCACTGTTGTGAGCCACGGCTCGTTAGCCGTAACAGTGTAAGACTGGGAATTCAAAATCAGACTATACCCCGAAAGATTGACTTGGAAATCATTCGGGTTGAAGAGCTCTACCCATGAATCGTATTCACCCGTCTCATCAAACAACGTGTTTTCATTGGACGTTTGCCATTCGTTCACGTACAGCACGTATGCAGGAAGTTCTGTACTTTGATTTGTAGCTGCAGGGGTCGGCACATCGAAATAGACCCAGTCGTCACAGCCATCGCATGAACGGCCATAAGAAATGTCGGTTTGTTGCTGGCCGTATTGAATGGAATCTAAAATGCTAACGCCATCGGGATCCACCAAGTAAACCGTTTCTCCATCACCGCTCAAGCTAAAGTCGGCATGGTCCTCCCCTTGCTCGGGGTCTTTATCGCACCAAATTAATAAATGTCCCCCGGGCAAAATGGTCGTCAAGCCGGGATTGGTGTCTGGGAATTTCCATTTATCCAAGGAGTCCAAATCATCACTTAAGTAATGGCCTGCTAAATTGAGTAAGCCCCCCGAATTGTGGATTTCCACCCAATCATCAAACTCGAAAAAATCGTCATAAATGCCATTGCTATTGCTCGCTTGAAGTTCATTTAAAATCAAGTCTTGAGACTGGACTCGCTGCATTCCAACATTGAGGACGAAGGCGAGAGCACTGAATAACTGTAGTCTGGTCATGTTATTTATTCAAATTAGTCTAAACGCTCAACTACGGAATCGATAAAACCGTTGCTTAAGCAAACCCCTAGCACACGAAGTGCTTCCATTTCTGAATCGAAGGACTCCGAATAGTATGTTGTACGTTCCGATAGTCTTACTGTCTTGAGATCAAAGTTATTACCAAGCCTCAATAAGTTTGCGACATCATTGGGAGCCATGGTTTGGCCGTATGAAGCCACTTTTACTCGAAAAGAAGAGGGTGTTTCTCTCCTCGCATCAATGCTCGCAGGTGTCGGGTTGGAAGGACGCGTAGTACGGACGCGTTGAACTTTTGTTTGAACAGCCCCGTTTCTACTCAGAATAAATGCATCGGGGACAGTTCTGACAATGCCATTAAGAGCTTCGGCAGCTTTGGCCTCTGAAGCATAGTTGCCATAGGTGTAACGCGTCAAGCCATTTCCTATTCGCTGACTTTCCAATTGCACAGCGGGCAAAGACCACTCAGGAAGGTTGCGGAACACACCCACCTGGATGCTGAAAAATGCAGCAGACTCATTTTTACTCCCATTGATTTCAGCGGCAGGTGCGGCTTCCTTCGAAGAAGAACTCATCGAAGTGT
>CAJWIF010000029.1 GCA_913041135.1 uncultured Flavobacteriales bacterium | reverse complement strand
ACCTATGTCGCGGACCACACATGCCACATACGGGATTTGTGAAGGCCGCGAAGGTGATGTCCATTGCCGGTGCTTATTGGAAAGGCGACGAATCGAATAAGCAACTCACACGTGTTTACGGAATCACGTTTCCGAAAAAACAGGAATTGACGGCCTATCTCGAACTGTTGGAACAAGCGCGTGCGCGAGATCATCGCAAACTGGGCAAGGAGATGGACTTGTTTGCTTTCTCTGACAAAGTCGGGCAGGGTCTTCCGTTGTGGTTGCCGAAAGGAGCTGAGTTGCGTTCTCGACTCGAAGATTTTTTGAAGGAGGCACAGAGAAAGGCTGGTTACCAGGGCGTCATCACGCCGCACATTGGAAACAAAGAACTGTACATTACGAGCGGACACTACGCGAAGTATGGTGCTGACAGCTTTCAACCGATTCAGACACCTTCGGAAGGAGAAGAGTATTTGCTCAAGCCTATGAATTGCCCTCACCACTGTGAGGTGTACAAATCACGTCCGCGTAGTTACCGGGATTTACCTGTTCGGTTTGCTGAATTTGGTACGGTCTATCGCTACGAACAATCGGGTGAGCTACATGGATTGACCCGTGTTCGGGGATTCACGCAAGATGATGCCCACATCTTCTGTACGGCCGATCAGGTCAAAGAGGAAGTCAGCAACGTCATCGATTTGGTACTCTATATCTTCAAGATTTTGGATTTTGAAGACTTCTTAGTCCAGGTGAGTTTGCGCGATCCTGAGAACCCAGAGAAATACATCGGTAGCGATGAAAATTGGGAGAAGGCAGAGCGCGCCATCCAAGAAGTGGCGGAAGAAAAGAACCTAAAAACCGTTGTTGAATTGGGTGAAGCGGCATTCTATGGTCCCAAATTGGACTTTATGGTACGCGACGCCATCGGTCGGAAATGGCAACTGGGCACCGTTCAGATCGACTACAATTTGCCTGAACGATTTGAATTGGAATATGTCGGTGCAGACAACAGCAAGCACCGTCCCGTGATGATCCACCGTGCTCCCTTTGGATCGATGGAACGTTTTGTGGCCATATTGATTGAACATTGCGCTGGAAAATTCCCGCTTTGGCTGACACCGGAACAGGTGAAAATCCTTCCGATTTCAGACCGATTCAACGAATATGCAGAAGGGGTTTCAAAAGTCCTTGAAAATCACGATATTCGCGCCCTCGTAGATGACAGGTCTGAGAAGGTTGGGAAGAAGATCCGCGATGCGGAACTTGAAAAGATTCCTTACATGCTCATAGTTGGTGAAAGCGAGGCCGCTGAAGGAACCGTATCTGTGCGCAAGCAGGGAGAAGGAGATATAGGTGGATTGACTGTTGAAGCTTTCGCAGAACGTATCCGTTCTGAGATTGCAGAGATGCTCAAAAAAGAAGACTGAATACTCATTAAATACCACGCGTTATAGCTATTCGCAGAAAAAAGACCCCTTACAGGGGTAGGGTACGCCAAGAGGAGCTTCACCGGATCAATGACAAGATCACGGTAGCGGAGGTTCGATTGGTAGGTGACAACGTGGAACCTTGTGTCATGAAGACACAAGACGCCATTAACCTCGCCCTTGAAATGGAATTGGACTTGGTAGAAATTTCTCCCAAGGCTGAGCCACCTGTATGCCGGATCACGGAGTACAAGAAATTCTTGTATGACCAGAAGAAGAAGCAGAAAGAAATCAAAGCGAAGCAGCAAAAAGTGGTTGTCAAGGAAATCCGATTCGGACCGAATACGGATGACCATGACTTCCGGTTTAAGTTGAAGCACGCGCGGAAGTTCTTAGAAGAGGGTTCCAAGTTGAAGGCATATGTCTTCTTTCGCGGAAGGACCATCGTTTTTAAAGAACGCGGTGAGATTTTGTTGTTGAAGTTTGCACAAGAGTTGGAGGATATAGGAGTCGTTGAACAATTGCCGCGATTAGAGGGCAAGAGAATGACAATCATATTCAATCCGAAGAAGAAATAACCAAAAAAATCCGAGGCCATGCCGAAGATGAAAACTAAAGGAAGCGCCAAGAAGCGTTTCAAATTTACTGGGAGTGGGAAGATCAAGCGAAAGCACGCCTTTAAGAGTCACATCTTGACGAAGAAAGGAACGAAGCAGAAGCGGAATTTGACGCACACGACAACCGTTGATAAAGCGGACGTTCGAAGCATCAAGCGCCAACTCTGTGCTTAAGCAGAATTGCCTCAATCTCACTTTTAAACCATCTGGTTTTGTTGAACCCGGTATTCGGTCTCCAAGCGTAGCCTTTGTGCTAACACCGCATACCAAAAAACACAAAGAACATGCCACGTTCTAATAATGCAGTAGCGTCGAGGACACGCCGAAAAAAGGTCCTCAAAATGGCGAAAGGGTACTACGGTGCTCGTAAAAACGTCTGGACGGTCGCCAAAAACGCCGTTGAAAAAGGTTTGCTCTACGCCTACTCAGGCAGAAAGCAGCGTAAGCGTCAATTCCGCTCTTTGTGGATCCTGCGAATCAATGCTGGAGCTCGTGAGCACGGCATGTCGTATAGCACATTGATGGGATCGCTTTCCAAGAAAGGAATTGAATTGAATCGTAAAGTATTGGCTGATTTGGCCATGAACCACCCGGAGGCCTTCAAGGCTGTGGTTGACCAAGCGAAATAACCACCGCAAGGTGTTTCTATAAAAAAAGCCGTCTCCTTTGGGGACGGCTTTTTTACTTCAACCTATTCTGGACTCAGTAGCGATCAATTCAAAGCGCTAAGAGCTCGTTCTTTTGCTTTAGCAGCAGCAGTGTAATCAGGCTTAAGTCGCAAAGCTTCTGTGTAGTCGTCCAAGGCACGTCGGGTCTGCCCCATGCTCTCCAAGGACAATCCTCGATTGTAAAAAGCTTGGTGATAATAAGGCAACCGTTCAATGGCTTCGCCAAACCAGAATGCGGCACTATCATAGTCTTGCAGGTACTCCAAATGAATGAACCCCTGGTTGTACGATGCCGTCGCATTTTGAGAATCCAATTCCAAAATCTTCTGATACAGTTTGAGAGCTTCTTGATAACGACCGGAATCTTGAAGAAAGATGGCCAAATTGTAGTGCGGCTCGACGGCATTTGGTCGCAACTCCATGGCAGATCGGTAGTACTCCTCGGCTAACGAGTTCTGTTGACTTGCTAAGAAAATGCCGAGTGTGATGAAGCCGTCAAAGAAACTAGGGTTTACTTCAACTGCTGTTTGATATGAACTTTGGGCCTTTTCAAGGGCTCCTGTAGCTTCATAGATGCGTCCCTTCATCCAGTATGCTTCGTGCAGCTGGTCATCTACCCGGAGTGCACTATTGAGCCAATCAAAAGCATCTTCATATTGATTGAGGTGAATGGCAAATTCTGCTCGTCGCATTAAACAGGCTACATCATCCGGAAATCGTTCAAGGCAGTTTTCGAGCTTGTCCAAACAAGGTTCGAATTGTCGAAGTTGATACAGCACTTCGGCTTGCATTTCCCAGGCGGGTGCATAATTAGAATCGGCGCGCAATGCGAGATCCCAATCTGCAATGGCGCCAGTGGCGTCCCCATTTTTGAGTTTGAACTCAGCCCGTGCAGCATAGGCTTTTGGATCCTGTGGGTTATTCAGAATCAAGTCACGGATAGAGTCCGATTCAGACAACTCACGCTCTGGATTGAGCGGAGTCGTCTGATCAGAATGAGCACATCCCAAAAACAAAATGGAACAAGCGAATGCAATCGCCGGTAAAATATCCCGACAGGTCTGTGTCATGCCTCAGCAGCTTCTTCAACGAGAGCTGGATCAGCAACAGGCCCAGCAATGGCTTGCTTGATGAGGCCTTCGAGTTCCTCCATCAATTCTTGATTGTCTTCAAGCAATTGACGCACGGCATCTCTGCCCTGTCCTAATTTGGTTTCACCATAACTAAACCACGATCCGGCCTTCTTAATGATATTCATCTCGACGCCCAAATCAATAATTTCTCCAGTTTTGGAAATGCCTTTTCCATAAAGGATGTCAAATTCCGCTCTTCGGAAAGGCGGAGCCACTTTGTTTTTGACGACTTTCACTTTCGTTCGGTTTCCAAGAACCACATCACCATCCTTGATTTGCGTAGAACGACGAATGTCCAAACGAACTGAGGCATAGAATTTCAATGCGTTTCCACCCGACGTAGTTTCGGGGTTTCCGAACATCACGCCAATTTTCTCTCGCAATTGGTTGATGAAGATGCAGCAGCATCCTGTTTTTGAAATGGAACCAGTCAATTTCCTCAGTGCTTTGGACATCAGTCGAGCTTGTAAGCCAACCGATGAATCGCCCATTTCACCCTCGATTTCAGCTCGAGGTGTCAAAGCTGAAACCGAGTCGATCACGATCAAGTCGATGGCGCCAGAACGAATCAAATTGTCGGCAATTTCAAGAGCCTGTTCGCCGTTGTCAGGTTGCGAAATCAACAGGTTTTCTGTGTCAACACCTAAGTTTTCGGCGTAGTACTTATCAAACGCGTGCTCAGCGTCAATGAAGGCACAAATGCCTCCTTGCTTCTGCGCTTGCGCAATGGCATGAATAGCTAGCGTGGTTTTACCAGAGCTTTCAGGACCATAGATTTCGACAACTCGTCCACGTGGGTATCCTTGAATACCCAAAGCGATATCCAAGGTCAACGAGCCTGACGGAATGGATTCGATGGCTTCTACAGGCTCATCTCCTAACTTCATGACGGCACCTTTGCCGTAAGTTTTGTCCATGCGGTCCAATGTCAATTGAAGCGCTTTTAGTTTTTGTGCGTCTGCAGCCATTTTTTCTTGTTTAGGACGAAGGTATCTACCCTACATCGTAATGAACTTACGGAGTGAATGGTTTTTTGTCAACGAAGAACCGTGTTTTGTTCGCGCAGGGTGCTTTAGAGGCCAAATCCAGCTAATACTTCCGCGGCGTGATCCTTCGTTTTTGGTTTTGGAATCACGGTGACAATGTGTCCTTGCTCGTCGATGAGGAAGGTGGTTCGATGCGTTCCTTCGTATTCCTTTCCCATGAATTTTTTGAGACCCCAAACCCCGAAGGCTTCATGCAGACTCAAATCTTCATCACACGCCAAATCAAAAGGAATGCCATACTTGGTCATGAATTTCACGTGTTTCGCCGCTGGGTCAGGGCTCACGCCCAAAACGCGGATACCGGCTTCAGCCAAGGTCCCATGGTGTTCCGTTAAATTGCAAGCCTGTGCAGTACAGCCGGGAGTCATATCGCGAGGATAGAAATACAAGGCCAATTTAGATCCTGCGTAATCGGATAAACTCCGCGTGCTACCATCTTGGATGGTGGTTTGAAAGGCGGGTGCAGCGGATTGGGCTGCAAGGGGGGAAGCGATTTTGTGCATGAAATAGAAACACTTGGATTAACTGCAAGTTCGGTGCTACTCTCTGCAATTTTATGCCCAATTTGCTAACGCATGTCAGTCGAGTTCAAATATGTCGATGTGGTCCTTCCGCTTCCCTTGCCTAAGTTGCTGACTTACAGTTTAGAGGGTGTCTTAAATCCGGTGCAATTCGGGATGCGAGTGGTGGTGCAAGTGGGCGCAAAAAAACGTTACACAGCGATTGTTTGGCGCGTTCACAACGATGCACCATTGGTTTACACCGCGCGTCCCATAGAATCGGTGGTGGATGAATATCCGGTGGTGGTTGAATTGCAACGTTCTTTATGGGATTGGATGTCGGCACATTACATGTGTTCTCGAGGCGAGGTGATGGCTGCGGCTTTGCCTGCAGGTTTAAAGTTGAGCAGTCAAACCCGTTTGGTTTTACATCCTGACCGGGACCCCTTGGCCGAGCGGATGTTAACGGATTCAGATGCTTCAGCAGGACTTCTTTTTGAGGCTGTTTTAGCGCAAGGCGGCTTAACAGTTCAGGATGCTGCAAAATTGTTGCAAGTGCAGTCTCCGCAACGAGCGATTAACCGATTGGTGGATGCGGGGTTGGTCCTTACTGAGGAAGAGTTGAAAGAGCGCTATCGGCCGAGGATGGAACGCGTCGTGGAGTTGGCTCCTGATTTTCAAGATGAAGCCACGGTGCAGTCAATGCTTGATATGTTGGAAAAACGGGCGCCAAAGCAGGCTGAAGCACTCTTGGGTTATTTGTCGGAAGCACCTATTTGGGGTGCGTTGGTTGCCGAGAAGCCCTTGCTGAAGAGACTTGGTGCTGGAACAGAGATTCTTCGGAAATTGGAGGAGCGCGGTGTCTTTCGGCGTTCCAAGCGTCCTGAATTGGCAACAAGCCCTGTTGTGCCGGGCCAGAATCAGTCGCTCCCCATCCTCAGCCCTGCACAAAAAAAGGCGTATGATGCACTCGTCTTAAGTCGAGATGCAAAGCGCTTAGCGCTGCTCCATGGTGTGACAGGGTCCGGAAAGACGGAATTGTACATTCATTTAATTGCGGATGCCCTTGAAGCAGGAGGGCAGGTGCTTTTCTTGGTGCCTGAAATTGCTCTTACCACCCAGCTAATTCAAAGGCTTGAGTTGTATTTCGGAGCGTATATGAGTGTGTATCATAGTCGTTTTACGACCCGAGAACGCACAGAAACGTGGCTTGACGTATTGGGAGCTCCATTGCACAAAAAACGCAACCCGAAGGGAGGCCGCTTGGTGGTCGGACCGCGTTCTGCAATTTTCTTACCTTTTACCGCATTGAAATTGGTTTTGGTAGATGAGGAGCATGAAGGGAGTTTCAAACAGCAAGATCCTGCTCCGCGCTACCAAGCGCGCGATGTTGCTATGTGGTTGGCTCAAAAGGCAGGTGCCTTTGCGGTGCTTGGCTCTGCGACGCCTTCGGTGGAGACGCACTGGCTTGCGGAACAAGGGAAGTTGGACCGCGTTGATCTGACAGAGCGGTTTGGAGGAGCACAGCTTCCAGAAATCTGGTGTGCTGATCTAAGAAAAGCACATCGTCAGCGCGCGATGTTTGGTCACTTTTCTCGAGAGCTTAAATTGGAAATTGAGGATGTTCTAAAATTGGGTAAACAGGTTATTCTGTTTCAAAACAGAAGAGGATATGCGCCGATGTGGCAATGCGCGACTTGCGCATGGATGCCCGGGTGCGAACGCTGCGATGTTCCGCTGACGCACCACAAATGGAAAAATGAACTGCATTGTCACCACTGCGGATTCATGGAAAATCCTCCGCCCAAAACATGTGTGTCATGCGGAAAGGCCACAATGGAACCCAAGGGCTTAGGGACAGAACGGATTGAAGAAGAGTTAAAGGAACATTTCCCTCAAGCACGTGTGGCCCGAATGGATTGGGATACCACACGAAGTAAGCACGGCCATGAACGCTTAGTACGGGCCTTTGCCAATCAAGACTACGACATCCTTGTAGGTACGCAAATGGTGACGAAGGGATTGGATTTTGCGCATGTGCGCTTGGTGGGCGTTTTGAATGCTGACCGCATGCTGAGTTTTCCTGATTTCAGGTCATTTGAACGGTCTTTTCAAATGCTCACGCAAGTAGCGGGACGAGCAGGCCGAACAGGTGAAAGAGGCAAAGTGATTTTGCAGACTTTCAATCCAGAGCATTGGGTATTAAACAAGGTCATGGAACACGATTACCACGGCTTGGTGAAGCAAGAACTCTTGGAACGGAAGAATTATAAATACCCGCCATTTGACCGCTTGATTCGAATTACCCTGAGGCATTCCGATGCAAACCGTTTGGAGGCTGCGGCGGAGGTGTTGGCTTTGCGGCTGCGTCAGCGATTTGCTGAAAGGACAATCGGGCCAGAAACACCCGTGCTCAGTCGAATCAATGATTTACACCACCGCATCATCTTGTTGAAATTCGAACGTTCCCTCGCTCCAGCGAGTTACAAAACGCTTCTAGGAGAAGATGTCTTTTCCTTTCAATCAGATGACCGATTTAAGCGAATCCGGATTACAGTTGACGTAGACCCGGTTTGATGGAATGCTGTGTCCCTGAGGGAGAGATGAACGTCCAGATGCAAGGCGTCGTTTGACTCCATCCGATGCGATCGATTCCAACTTGAGTCGGTGCACCTGGAAGAGAAATCTGAAATTCATTCAGTTTTTTCCCTGCCAAGTCAAAGGCTGTGCCATACCATAGACCGGCCTGTTGACAAGCGAGCGTCAACTGTCGACCATCCCATTGCACTGATTCCAGGAAGGAAGGGGTTTCAATCAATTCACTGGTGTCTCCGAAGTAATGGAATGAGGGCGTTCCGTTTCCACTATTGGCTACACCAAGGGTGTCTGTTTGTGTCGCATAGCTGATATCCGCAGGATTAGCGAGTCCGCTGCCAGCACCTTGAACGGCCACCTCCGAAGTGCTAAAGTCATTGGAGTATTTGGTGATGCGCGCTGGAGACCATGAGCTGACGTAAAAATTTCCATCGGCATCCATGTCGATGCCATCCAAGTTGCCGATCCCCGAACCATTGACGAGGGTTGTGAGTTCGCCAGAATCCAAATCAGTAGCCAGGATAGAAGCGTTATTACCCCAATTGACAATGATTGCACGGTTGTTGGCTTCATCGATCACGACACCATTGGGTGTCGTGCCTGTATTTGAAACCAGAACTTCCGAGCTCATATTGGACGGGTCTGCGATGAGCACGCGGTGGATTCGTCCCGTTGAGAAATCACTCACGATCACTTCACCGGACCGGCTGCCCATACCGTTGAGAAAGCTAGCTCCAGAAATGGACAAAGCTCCCAGTGCGTCCCCGGACTCTAAATCATAGGCTCGGACGATGTTGTTGCCAATGGCGATGAGCATTCCGTCCACGACCTCCATCCCATGCGTTGCTGTAGCTGTTCCAAAATAGGAGTAGGAGACACCCCCATTGCTTGTTTCGAGCAAGCTGGTCCCATTGGAAATGAACCAACGGTTCTCGGTCGGGTCATACTCAGCGGCTTCAATGTTGCCTGGTGTTTGAGCAAAACCAGCGGTAACGATGAGAATCAAGAGGATAGCAAGGGCCGTAATGTGTTTCATATCAGGAAGATTGATTTCGCGAAGTTAGGGGTCTTTTCAGCCGACTGCTGCGTTGTTCTCTAAGTTGTTCTAACCGGGAACTTTCAATACAAGCAAAGACGTCAGTTTGTCGGCCCCGAAAGCAGGAGAAAGCGTCTTTTTTTTTTGCCCTGTATCCGGCCATTTTAGAATGAAAATACAATGTGGTATGAACACCAGGGGATGTCAGGCTTACTCAATGCTCAAAATCAACGGCCTCCAAATATGGAGCTGCCGACTCGGATCATGGTAGACCCTTCATCGATGGCGATTCTCCAATCTCCGCTCATGCCCATGGAAAGCGTGTCCCAAGAGGGGTTTGAATCAAGCAATGATTCGTACAAGAGACGGAGTTCTTTAAACTCACGTGCGACTTGTTGGTGGTCAGGGGTGAAGGTGGCCATGCCCATAAGTCCTCGTATTCTTACATGTTCAAGACCGGCCAACGCATTGCCTTCGATGAAGCGTGTCAGGTCGGGAGCTTGCCATCCGAATTTCATGTCTTCTTGAGCAATGTGCACTTGCAATAGGGCATCGACTGTTCTCCCGTGGTTCTTGGCCCTCCGATCGATTTCTACCAATAGACGTTCGCTGTCTACGGCGTGAATCAAGTGAACAAACGGCACAATGGCCTTGACTTTATTGGTTTGTAGGTGCCCAATTTGATGCCAACGAATGGATTTTGGTAGTGCCGCTTCTTTTTCTTGCAATTCCTGCACGCGATTCTCACCAAAGTCCAGTTGATCAGCCTCCATGGCGTCTTGAATGGAGGTGTTGGGTTTTGTTTTGCTCACTGCAACGAGTGTGACTTCTGGCGGGAGTTCTTCTCGAATGGACGCAATGCGGTCCGCGATTGAAGGGTTAGAATCACTCATTGTTCGAAGGAATGAATGAACAGTCCGCTCCGCAATTTGGGCTCAATCCATGTGCTTTTAGGGGGCAATGTGCCTCCGTTATTTGCAATGTCCTTCACCTGATCCATCAAAACAGGATGCAATTCAAAGATGCATCGGTCCGAGTTTTTCTCAATCCGAGCGACCAGTTGACTGGAGGCTAAAGTACCTGGCAGGTATTTTAATCGCGGGTCTTTTCGCGCGTCAATGATCTGGAAAAATGGTTTCAAAACAGACTCATTCAGCCAACCCGCATCGATGCCCTGATCAAAAGGTGCGCGCAGCGTCCACTTCCAACTTCCATGCGTGCTGTGCACATGAAGAACCCCGTTTGATTGGGGTGCTTCGAATGGCGCTTGGAGTGGTTCACAGTCGAATTCGTCTTTGAGTTGATTGAATAAAGCGCTCCAGTCGTCCTTGGAGCGTTCGACCTTCACAACTTCACGGTGGTAGCCGCGAATAATCAATTCTGATTCTGGAATGGCAAAGGTCAAAAGACCTTGTTTATGAGCGTCTTCTGGATTGCGTCGACCCAATTCTAAGCTGGACGCGACCCGGTGGTGTCCATCTGCGAGATACAACGCAGGTATTCCATCTGCAACGGACGATAGTTGCGCAGCCTGTGCAGGTTTTAAGATCCAAACGGTATGCCGGATGCGATCTGTCGTAGAGAAGTCATAATCAGACCGGCTGGACTTTATCGCAGCGAGGTGTGCTGTCAATTGCGTCGCAGCTAAGTTGTCTTCAGGATACGCGCACAAAATGGGTTCCGCATTGCAGCCAACCTCCTCTAAGTATGTCGCGAATAGTCTTTCGCGTTTTTTCAATGTTTGTTCATGCCGTTTCAGTTTGCCTTGCTCAACGAAGGCGAGGTCCATCAAGCCTACAATACCAGTGCATGTTCCATGAGGAGATTCCTGCCGGTAGATAGCTAAAGTGGAATCGGCTGGGGATTCAAGCCAGCTGTTTGCTTGAAAGGATTGGAACCCTTTCTTGACCCACTGAAAGAAGTCTTTGCTTCCGCGTTTAGCTTGTATTTTCTGTTGCCCATCGGGGTTGATGACGTGCAGAAAACTGTATGGATTGCGCTCGAGTTTGTCCCTTAGCTCAGCTTTACTGTAGGTCAAATACGACCTCGATGCCACGAGGTGTGCTTTGTCCTTGGATGGAAGGATGATGCGGAAGGAACGCAACCAGCTCAAGCGCTCAAGTTTTCGTGGATTTCCTGAACAATGGAAACGATTTCCATTCCAATGCGTTCTTGTGCTTCAGATGTGGCTGCACCGATATGTGGAGTCAATGCGATTTTAGGATGGCGCATCAAGTCTTGTCTCGGCTTAGGTTCTCCAACAAAAACATCGAGTCCTGCACTCGCAACCTGTCCTGAATCCAAAGCTTCAATGAGCGCATCCTCATCCATCACGCCCCCACGGGCTGCATTGATGACGATGACCCCTCGTTTCATTTGACTAAATTCAGTCGCTCCGATGACGGCATCACCATTGGCCTGTGCAGGAATGTGCAGGCTGATTGCATCTGCTTTTGAGAATGCCTCAGCCATGGTGACCAATGGGATGTCAACCTGAACAGTTGTGTTACCGATGGTCACAGGAAGTTGGTGTGAACCGGTGTTCTGGTCCACTCCAATGACCTTCATGCCGCAGCCCAATGCATAACTCGCGAGGGACTGGCCAATGCGGCCAAAACCGATAATTGCAAGGGTTTTCCCCCTGAGTTCAGCTCCTTTTCCGTAGGCTTTTTTCAATCCTTTGAATTGATCTGTTCCTTCAACGGGCATGCGTCGGTTGCTGTCGTGCAAGAAGCGACTGAGACTGAAGAGGTTTCCCATGACGAGTTCTGCAACACTTTGCGAGCTCGAGGCTGGTGTGTTCCGAACGGCGACACCATGTTCACGGGCGTAGGCCACATCGATATTGTCCATTCCAACTCCGCCACGGATGACGAATTTCAAATTGGGACACACATCAATAAGCGGTTGACGAATTTTCGTAGCGCTTCGGACAATTACCCCGTGCACCTGCTCTTTTTGGATAAATTCAATCAGTGCTTCTGGTTCAATGAATGAAGTCCAAACACGATGTCCAGCTGTTTCTAATGCTTCTTTTGCTGCAGCGCTAATGCCGTCGTTGGCGAGGATGTTCATGAAATCAAGTCTAAGTGTGAGAATAGGGTGTCGAAATGAGGGGTCAGTGGCTGCGCTCAAGTTCTTTCATGACGTCGACCAAGACTTGCACAGAAGATTCAGAGAGGGCGTTGTACATGGATGCACGGTACCCTCCAACGCTCCGGTGGCCTTTTAAGCCATTGATTCCGGCTTCTTTCCAAAGGGCGTCAAAGGCAGTGCCTAGAGCATCGTTTTTTAGTCGGAAAGTTGCATTCATATTGGACCGGCTGTCCATGGTCGCGTGGCCCTCAAACAAGGCATTGCGATCGATCTCTTGGTAGATGAGGTTGGACTTTCGCTGATTGCGTGCTTCCATCGCTTCGACTCCACCTAAAGCGTGCATCCAACGCATGGTGAGCATGGAAACGTATATCGGAAAGACGGGAGGTGTATTGAACATACTATCCTTTGAAGCATGAACGGCCAAGTCCAAGTACGAAGGAATCGAGCGCCCTGTTTTCCCCACAGCATCTCGATCAAAAGCATACATGACGGTGCCGGCAGGGCCCATGTTTTTCTGGGCACCTGCGTAGATCATGTGAAAAGCTTCCGGGTTGAACTTCCTGGAAAAGATGTCTGAACTCATGTCTGCGATCAACGGGACATCAGCGGAAGGCACGCCGGAAAACTGTGTTCCGAAAATGGTATTATTGGATGTGTAATGCAAATACGCTGATCCGGAAGGGACCGAGTTAAGAGCTGGAATCCGATCGTAATTGGTCGCTTTTGACGAACCTATGACGTGAGCTGTCCCTGCGTGTTTCGCTTCTTTGATAGCCTTGTTGGCCCATGTGCCGGTATCGACGTACGCTGCGGAACCTCCTTCAGGAAGGAAGTTGTAAGCCGCTGTGAGAAAGCCTAAACTGGCTCCACCTTGAAGAAACAATACGTCGAAGCGTTCGGGCAGACCCAAGAGACTTTGGACCAAGCTTCGAGCCTCCTCCATGACAGCAACGAATTCCTTACTCCGATGGGATATTTCGATCAACGAAAGACCCATACCATTGAAGTCCAAAACGGCCTGAGAGGCTTCTTGCATCACTTCCGGTGGGAGGATGCACGGACCTGCAGAAAAGTTGTGTATTTCCATGCTGTAAAGTTGGTGCATTGCATCCGGAAGTCACAGCATTTTTTGCGAAGATTTTGTTAACGCAAATCGCGTCTTTTTCCCGTGAATTAACGAATCAATTCTTCGGCTTTTGTTCGAAACACCTGCAAATGGAAAAGGTCGTTCAAGGGCAATTGTTGGATCAGGTTCGTGTGCGGAATGAGTCCCTTCAAGATGGCCAGTCTGCGGTCTTCACTCGGGATGAGGTTGAGCAATTCAATGACCTGATCCTGTGTGAGGCAACTCTGATGCTGCCTGGAACCGATGGCACGGCATTTATCGGATTCAAACGTGAGCGCATTGATGGCATTCAGCCAGCGGTCAAAGGCCTGTTCTGAAATCAACGGGAAACAGCTACCGATCAATGGGTGGTTGGGCAAGGAGTCCAGCTGTGAACGATCTAATTCCACATTGATGGTATAGCGCGTCAGGCCTTCGGAGTCTGTGCTGAGTGGAGCATTCATCTCCCGACCGTTTTCTTTTTCAGCGGCACGAATTGAATCAGATTCCATGGGACTGTCGCACGGCATGAGGCGCTCACGGTATGAGCCCTTTGCCTCGAATCGTAGGGTAACGAATGGCCCATCGCATGGAGCGGACCATTGCCAAAGCGAGTCTGTCCAAACGGAGTCCAAAAGCAGAGTTTCTCCTGCAACGAGAATACGCCAGGAAGGCAAGGCAGGTGTATCAGAGAGGCTGGTGTCAATGGCGGCTGACGACGGCGTTTCTTGTTGCGCGTTGCCCGTGTATGAAAACGTCGTAAAGAGCATGGTCAGCAACGAAAATGCAGCAGACCTCATGACTCAGGGTCTGTGGTGGCAAGAGGGTGTGAACCGGAACGTCTTGAAAGCCACTCAAGGGGTTTTCCAATGCTTAACGTGTTTGTTTTTTGCGCCACAAAGAGCATGCATGCCAATCCCCAAGCGCTAGATAATGCTACGCGAAAGAGGTGCCATGTGGTGCCGCTTTGTTCGGAAAAGAGATGCTCGCTCCAAGTCGCTATGCCCCAGCAACCAGCGGCCGTAAGTAGTAAGGCCAAGCTTCCGGCCCGTAAGGAGCGAAGTGCCGAAGGAGTCGTCCATTGGGTGATGTGGATTACGAGCACGGCCATGGCAATGAATTGCATGGCCGTAGCGACGGTCACTCCCCACGCTACACCCAGAATTCCGAGGTCATTGTTCATGGCATACCATGCCGTCCCGCCAATCGCCATGAGAAAGCCCAGTTTGATGAACGTTGCCGCCACTAACGAATCCAGCGCCCTGACCACTGCATCACCCAATTTGATAAGCGACCGCATGGCCACACCGAGAAACAGAATTTGAACAACAGGACCAGCCAATAGGTACTGGCCTCCTAAAAATAAGACGGCGACATCGGTGGCGAACCACACCAGCACGGCACTCATCGGAAAAATGAGCCAGGCAACGATCGCGGCCGCGCGCTGAACAACGCGTCGCAAAGCCACCAAATCTTCTTGGAGAGAAGAAAGACCGCTGAATAATACGCTGTCTCCGAGTTTGCCCAGAATGGTAATCGGCAATCCCAGGAGATAGGCCGAACGGTCGTAGAGACCTGTTTCTGTCCATCCTGAAGAGTCCGTGCCTGTGTTGGATAAGTGTCCCACTAGCAGCGTGTCCAGCTTGCTGGCTGCGTAATTGCTCACATTGAAGAGGGTAGAACGGCCGCCGTAGCCGAGCATTTCTTTCAACGTTGCGGGATCAAAGGTGAAGTTGACACGGACAGGATGCTGCCACCAATAGAGTATGGCCAATAGCGCATTTTGAGCGAGCAATGCCACCACATACGACCAGATTCCATACCCTGCGAAAGCCAATCCCAATCCCAAGCAGAGATTACCCAAAACCATCGCAATCAGCGAGGCAATGAATAATTTCTTGAATCCCATCGAACGAATCAAGAGGCTTCTCGGAACGATCGCGATTCCAGACAAAATGAAGCTCAAAGCGATCCATCGCAGGACGTCGATTAACAAGGCGTCCTCGAAAAAAGTTCCGATGGCGGGAGCGGAAAAGTACATGGCCGCGAAGAACACGATACCCAAAACCAACGAAAAGGAAAAGGCAGAACGTATGTGACGGTCTTCAAGGTCCAATCGTTGAATCAAGGCTGGTCCAATGCCAACTTGAGCAAAGATTTCTACGAATCCGACAACGACCAAAGCAATGGCCATCACACCAAAATCTGCCGGAACAAGGATGCGGGCAAGAATGGAAATGAAGGTCAATTGCAACACCACTTGAGCGACCACATTGACGGATTGCCAGCGGATCGACGCAGCGAATGGTGGTGTCACCCTTTGATTCATCAGCGGGCGATGCTCACAGAACGTTTTTCACGAATCACGGTGATTTTCACTTGACCAGGGTAAGTCATTTCATTCATGATCCGCTGAGAAAGATCAATGGACAGCTGGTCAGCAGCTTCATCAGAAACTTGATCACTTTCTACCATCACACGCAATTCACGACCAGCTTGTATCGCAAATGACTTGGTGACGCCAGGATACTCCAATGCAAGGTTCTCGAGGTTCCGCAAACGTTGGACGTAAGCTTCGACCATTTCTCGTCGTGCACCAGGTCGTGCTCCCGAAATGGCATCGCACACTTGAATGATCGGCGAAAGCAGTGTCGTCATCTCGATTTCATCGTGGTGCGCACCAATGGCATTGCAGATGTCTGGCTTTTCTCCGAATCGCTCGGCTAGCTTCATCCCCAACAATGCGTGCGGCAATTCGCTTTCTTCATCGCTCACCTTGCCAATGTCATGGAGTAAACCCGCGCGTTTAGCGGCCTTCGGGTCCAGTCCCAATTCAGCGGCCATCGTAGAGCACAAGTTGGCCACTTCCCGGCTGTGTTGCAGTAGGTTTTGTCCATATGAAGAACGGTACTTCATGCGGCCGACCATGCGGATCAATTCGTTCTTGATGTTATGTATGCCTAAATCGATGCATGTACGCTTGCCAAGTTCGAGAATTTCTTCTTCGATTTTCTTGATGACCTTGGCAACGACTTCTTCAATTCGTGCAGGGTGAATGCGGCCATCTGTAACCAGTTGGTGCAATGAGAGGCGAGCAATTTCGCGACGGACAGGATCAAAACAACTCAAGATAATGGCCTCAGGAGTATCGTCTACGATAAACTCAACGCCTGTAGCGGCTTCCAAGGCACGGATGTTTCGTCCTTCTCGGCCAATGATGCGGCCTTTGATGTCATCGTTCGCGATGTTGAAGACTGAGACGGAATTTTCAACACTGTGTTCCGTTGCAACGCGTTGGATGGTTTGAATGACAATCTTCTTGGCATCTTGGTTGGCCTTGGCTTTCGCTTCTTCTAAAATGTCTTGGACTTGAGAAGAGGCTAAAACTTTGGCTTCTTGTAAGATTTGTTCTTGCAGAGCGTTCTTCGCGTCATCTGCAGACATGTTGCTGATTTTTTCAAGCAACTCGACTGATTTCTGTCGATTCTTGTCCAGATCCTTGCCTTTGTTCTCAAGTGCTTCGAGTCGCTGTTCTAGCTTCTCTCTTTCTTTGTTGAGATCACGCTCTTGGCTCTTTACCCGATCCTGATTCTTTTGCAAGTTGTTCAGTTCGTTGCGCACCTTGTCCTCCCTGGATTGGGTTTTCGCGGCGCGTTCTTTGAGTTCAGCGTTGTGCTTCTCCTTGAGTTGGATAAATTTTTCCTTGGCTTGAAGGATTTTTTTGTCCTTGATATTTTCGCCTTTCTGTTCCGCTTTTGCGATCACATTGCTGGCTTGTGTTTTTAAGATTCGGGTGAACAAGGCGTAGCCGAGTGCAGCTCCCAGTGCAACGCCTGCTATGGCGCCAATAATCATTGATGAGGGTTCCATGAATTTCTGTTCAGAAATCAGGCTTCCAAGACACGTGTCAATCGCTCGTGCAGATGATGTATCCGCTGTATTTGATGTTCATTGAGTTCCGCATTGCCAGGAGTCGGCATCGGATTTTCTGCTTTGTTTTTGGAGGCTAGCTGCAGTGCAGTCATGGCCAATAAATCTATGCTGTCTTCTATTTCGAACTGCTTTCGGAATTTCTCCACTTGGTCGTTCACAATAACCGCTGCAGCGCTAACCCGGGTCTTTTCAGACGAAGGAATGCTCAGAGGGTAATTGCGACCGGCTATGTCGATGTGGATTTTTTCCATACTTAGGATTCAAGAAGGGCAATGCAGGAATCAACTTCATTCAAAAGCTCTTGAATGACCTTGCGGTCAAGGGCTTGGATGGCTTGATTGGGGGGTAAATGGGGTGAATATATAGAGTTTGAAACAGGCATTTCTTGGCGCTCATCTTTCTGACTGTCCAACGGAAGTGACATCTGATCGTGTTGATCGCGTAACTCCATCGCGGCAGTTTGCTCGCTCAAGGCTTCTTCTGCACGCTTGGCACGTTGCTGTGCGGCTGCGATTGCATTGCGGGCCGTTTCCATTTCTGAGTTCAAGACCCTCATTTCCGCGCGCTGCTTCTCATGAGCTGTTGCCAGCAATTCAACTTGATCCAATAGGTGGTTCAACGTTGAAGTTTTTGGAGTGCGTGCGTGCGGGGTATTGAGATCTTCCATCAAGGAATGCTGTTCTGTACAAATTTAGCGAAATGAAGGTTGCGTTGGACATAACAAAGGCAGTGATTCACACGTTAGTTTTGCCGTTCCAATTGTTGATGAAATTTAGAAAGTCCCGATGGTATTCCGTAGTCAAACACATTCTTTATTACTGTTAATGTGTCGTTTAGGTATTTTTCTGGGTGTGTTTTTATTGTCCAGTGCTGCGCAAACAGGGTGGGGGCAATCCCTCGGGTTGCAACGAGATGGCTTGGCTTCACCACTGCCTATCCCGCTTGTGTTGGCGGGGAATTTTGGGGAACTCAGGACAAATCACTTTCATACCGGGTTGGATTTTAAGACCCAAGGCAGGGAAGGTGTTCCTGTCCTCGCTGTAGCTGATGGGGTGATATCACGCGTGAAGGTGTCTCCTTACGGGTATGGAAGGGCGTTGTATTTGAATTCGCCAGGAGGACTGACTACGGTCTATGCCCATCTGCAAAGGTTTGATACAGTGCTTGAGCAATGGGTCCGCGAAGAGCAGTACCGGTTGAACAGGTTTGCCGTCAATTTGTATCCAAAACGCTCGTTTAGCTTCGAACAGGGTGATACCATTGGGTGGTCGGGAAACTCTGGTGGGAGCAGCGGTCCCCACTTGCATTTTGAAGTGCGGGAGACGGCCAGTGAGAAACCCTTGAATCCGTTGCTTTGGAATTTTCCGATTGAGGATCATCGAGCCCCGCAATTGGACGCCTTGTGGTTTTTACCGGTCAATGGCGCACAGATTCAAGGGAAGGATGCGCCATTTCGAGCGAGGCATTCACGTGATACCATTTCCGTGTCAGGTTCAATCCGCTTAGCTGTGGAAGCACTGGACCGTTTAGACGCAGCAAACAACACATGTGGCGTTTTTTCCATGGAGGCGCAATTGAATGGGGAGCCTTGGTTTTCCTGGCAGTTGGACACCTTGGACTTTTCGTTGAAGCTGGACATGAATGCTCATGCCTATTTCCCCATTTGGGATGAACAGGGTGTTCAGGTTTATCGGTTGCATCGCTTGCCGGGCAACCGCCTGCCGGTCTACAAGGAATCCGGGCTTTCCCCCGAGTTGTCGTTGTCACCCGGTGCGTCTGCCGCAATCATCGTTCGTATTCAGGATATTCACGGAAATCGATCGGAACGTGAGTGGATCGTGAAAGGAGGCGATGCCTATTACGAGTGCATGCCTCCTGCGCTATTTCCGTATGATGAGAGTTGTTTCGTTTCGGGCTTGCAAGGGGGGAGCGTGAGTGCTCCTGCCGATGCTTTTTACGATGATTTTTGGTTGTACCTGGAGCGAGAAGCTGAGGAGCATTGGTTGTTGGGTTCTGTGGGTCAAGCTGTCCGCAAGAAATTGACGGTGCGTATTCCATTGCCGGCGAGCGACTCTTCTGAAGTGGCTCTCCAAAGAGGGTGGGTTGCTACCATGCGTGAAAAAGAGGGTGAAATTAAAGCGGTGTATCCGGCTTCGTTGTCTGAGGGAGAGGCGGTCTTCAGTACGCGCACGTTTGGAACGTATGCACTGGAGTTGGACACGATTCCGCCTGTGGTTGAGCCGAATCGTGTGCACTTGTCGGCGTCGGGATCCATCCTGCGCATGAGTGGGCGGTCGGAGTTGCGCTTCTCGGTATCCGATGATTTGTCGGGGTTGGAGGAGGTCAATGGGTACATCAATGGTCGTTGGGTACTGTTTCAATGGGATCCAAAACGGGAGCGTATTTGGTATGAACTGTCCGATGAAAAACACCCTGCTGGAGCTGAAGTACGCGTACAAATTACCGCCAAGGATGCGGTCGGGAATGTGATGGAGTGGGACGGTGTTGTCGCTTTTCCCTAACCCGATTCGGGGTTACTGACCGTCTTGAAATCCGCGCAATCCTTGCTTGAAACGACTGTAGTCAATAAAGAATACTGCTCTGATAGACAGGCTATTAACGAACCCTGATTCAATCATCTGTGCAAAGTTAGATCGGTAGGAAGTGGGAAGAATTTCACCCGGGGTGTCTTGCAATAAGTTGTTCTTCCAAACGACATTGATTTCGGAGCCTGGAGAGAAGATCCAGCGATAGACCAAGTCGACGCTCCATGCATTGAAATTGACGTCGTATTCAGAGGTTCCATCCGGTCGTAAGACAACAGCGTCGGTATCAACCAAGACGCCACTTTCTGGCAACATCAAAAATGAATTTTTATAGCGCACTTGACTCCAGGAGTGTCTCACCCGAGCTGACAAGCTCATGCGATTGTTGAAAATATAATTGACATTCAAGACTTGTGTGCGCTCGATGTTGTCACGTTGACCAAAGAGGCTAATCGGAGGAGCTTCTGGATCGCTGATGTTGTCGGTCAGCACATCCACCCAACCGCGCTCGTTCGATTTTTGGATAATTTTCCAAACATATTTGATCATCAAACGGTCGTTGATTCGGATCCGAGGTGCGATGCGAATGGTTTGTTCTTTCCAGTCTTTGTACAATGCGCCAAAAGCGAGTGACCCTCCTAAATCAATGGCAAGGCGTTTTCGGTAATCACTGCTGTACCAACTGTTCGCAACAACCCATGCGGGCTGCTTCCATATTAAGCCGTCAATGCGGGAAGCGAAAAAGTCGTTTCCCTGAGTGGGTTGACTGGAGAGTTCGACATTCCACGTGTTGAACAGTTTTGTGGTGGCGCGCCAACGCGCTTCAACGATCCATGAATTGAATATCCGGGGCGATTCGATGCGGTTGTATTCCGTGTCCAGCGACCAACTCATTCGATTGAATCGGCCAAAAGGTTCGTAGATGTCGTACGATACCGATCCGAAGGTCACGGCTTCATTGGGGGCCTCTAAGTAGCCCAAGTCATTGGGGTCGAAATTGGCAGATTCTTCGGCGTGCCCGATAGCGTAGGTGAGCTTTCCAGCCATTCTGCTCGCCATGATGTTCCATGCATCGCCCTCGTCGTCCTCATCGCTTTCGTTTTCTTCGTTTGCTGCGGCATTGAATTTGCGATTGAGTGCTCCACCTCCTTCTAGACTCCAAAGGTTTTTGCGGTCCCGAAGTTCAAAGCTCGCGGCTTGCACCCATGCGTCCATCCGTTCTCCTTCGCGTGCTACAAGTGTGCTGGTTGTGGTGATGTACCCATTGTTGGGCAGGTTTTGGTCCAAAACAGCTACGGAATATGATGTCATGGAAGAGTCGGCATTTTCTCGAGCAAAGGCTTGCAGAATTCCGACGCCCATGCCTCCTTTCGTTCTCCCCGATATCTTGGAGGCATTGAGTAGCTGCGCGTCTTCTCCGATTCGCCTGGAGTATACGATGCCACTTTTGTTAAAGAGTTCGGTTCCTTCTTTGAAGAATTGGCGGTTTTCATCAAATTGGATCTCGAATGGGGACAGGTTCAGCACCAAGTTATCTGATACCACTTGACCAAAATCAGGAATCAAGGTCATGTCCAAGGTGAACGCATTGCCGAGTCCCACTTTCAAGTCCAAACCTCCATT
>CAJWIF010000028.1 GCA_913041135.1 uncultured Flavobacteriales bacterium | reverse complement strand
CTTCGCATGTCCCGCATCATATCTTCGGTCATGCGAGCAAACAAAACGACACGGGCAAAGCTGAGCGTTGCTTGAATAAACAAAACAATCAAGATGGTCCACCCAATACTCGATAAGTTGGTCATGTCAATGTTCAAGGCCTGCATGGGTGATTCGACTTGAGCCGGACCATCGCCCATGGTACCAACTCCACCGAGCTGACCCCACAAGCGGGTCACGAGCAAGGTCAGAATACCGCTGGCACTGATGATGAGAATGCCAAGGGCGTACCCCCACGCATGCGGCCGCAGGTACTTGCCCATTTTCCCTAAGGCACCCCAGTTTTTCCAACTGAATTTTCGCACCGTTTCATTTTCCTTTTCCGAGCCCATCTGAGGGGAGTTTTGCCGTCCGCTTTTCGCCATGGGCCAAAATTACGTCCGATTCGGGGTTTACTTTGTAATCTTTGTGTCATCCAATTTGGAAGCACGTAATCTGTGACTATCTTTGCCGTCCCGAATTTGGGTGGTTAAATCCACCGAAACACTGACGCATCATGAAAAGGACATTTCAACCCTCTGTACGCAAGCGCCGTAACAAGCATGGCTTTCGCAAGCGAATGGCTTCTGCCAATGGCCGCAATGTATTGAATGCTCGGCGGGCCAAAGGCCGCAAGAAATTGTCAGTGAGTACAGAACGACGCCACAAAGGCATTGAGCGTTAATAGCGCTGAATGTGCAGGATGTTTTGCCTCCACGGGCATTGAACAGTCGATAGACCAAAAAAAGGAGTTTTCGGACTCCTTTTTTTGTGCCCGCTATTTTGATGAGTCTGAATCGCACAGATTCAACGGGTTTATCATCGGTCCGCAGCACATCCAAAGCCTGGCATTCGTGATGGGGGAGCGCTTGTTCCAGATTTTCCACTGGTGTCGATGACCTCGGACGAGGCCGTCAATAGTCCAGGTTGTCTCGATCGCTGGATTCCAATCAGGGGGTAAAATGACGCGAAGATCTCTTCGGAAATCCAGTTGAGGTCCCAGTGCTTTGAACATGGATTCTTTCACCGTCCAAATGGCGCAAAGTTGCGCGAGGGAGGAATGTTCATCGCCTTCTTCCGCTGACATAACGCGGTGAGCGATACGCGGTAACGAAATCCGCTCGCATTCGATGTCACATCCGATAGGGGAAGAGCCCAAAGCAACCAATGCATGGCACACGTCACCGTCAGTTTGATGCGCTATACTGACGGCTTGATGGATAGCCGTTGAGTCAAGACGCTCAATGTGGGGTTTTAGATTGTCATCATGGATCACGTGAGCGTCAGCGGCATCGAGCCCCAAGCGTTGCAAAGCGTGATCCACGGAGAAATGCTCCAATTGACGATGGGCGGGCATACAAACGACATCGCGATTTGGAAACCGGATTTGATTTTCCGCCCAATGTTTCAAGTCAACCGAGTCCGTTTGGACTGCTACAGCCAAAGCGTTTGGGGCGGTTGATTTGTAGAATGGGTTAATGATTGGCATCGAGCGCAAGTATAAATCAAATGGTGAGTGAACCTTCTTGTCTTAGACCGGTTCATTCTTTGTAATTTTAACTTTCGAAATTAGAAAGCATGAGCACGAGTTTGACAACAGAGAAATTGCCTTATAAAGTAAAAGACATTGCACTTGCCGAGTGGGGTCGTAAAGAGATTCGGTTGGCGGAAGCCGAGATGCCGGGTTTGATGGCGTTGCGGGCGAAGTTCGAAGGTGAGAAACCACTGAAAGGTGCGCGTATCGCTGGATGCTTGCACATGACCATTCAAACGGCTGTTTTGATTGAAACCCTTGTGGATTTGGGCGCAGATGTTACCTGGTCGTCATGCAATATTTTTTCAACGCAAGACCATGCTGCTGCAGCTATCGCCGCAGCGGGCATCCCTGTCTATGCCTGGAAGGGTATGACTGAGGAAGAGTTTGAGTGGTGCATCCGTCAAACACTGTTTTTTGGCGATGACCGGAAGCAGCTGAATATGATTTTGGACGATGGGGGTGACTTGACCAACATGGTTCTTGATGAATATCCGGAACTAGGTGCAGGCATCAACGGTCTTTCCGAGGAAACGACCACAGGTGTTTTACGTCTGTATGACCGAATGAAGGCCGGTACATTGCCAATGCCAGCAATCAACGTCAATGATTCAGTGACGAAATCAAAATTCGACAACAAGTACGGATGTAAGGAATCTGCGGTAGACGCGATCCGCCGTGCTACGGACATCATGATGGCCGGGAAAGTTGCCGTTGTTGCAGGATACGGAGATGTTGGCAAGGGCACAGCAGACTCACTTCGCAGTGCGGGTTGCCGTGTCATGGTGACTGAAATTGATCCCATTTGCGCCTTGCAGGCCGCCATGGATGGATATGAAGTGAAGCGTATGGTTGACGCCGTGAAAGAGTGTGACATCATTGTTACAGCCACAGGCAATAAGGATATCATTCGTGGGGAGCACTTTGAGCAGATGAAGGATAAGGCCATCGTTTGCAACATCGGTCACTTCGACAATGAGATTGACGTAGCGTGGTTGAACAATCACCAAAGCGCTACCAAGGATACCATCAAGCCGCAAGTCGACTTGTACAACCTCAACGGAAAGGACATCATCTTGTTGGCGGAAGGCCGCTTGGTGAATTTGGGATGTGCGACGGGCCACCCGAGTTTCGTCATGTCTAACTCATTTACGAACCAAACGCTAGCACAATTGGAGCTTTGGAACAACGCGGCAGCGTACAAAAATGAGGTAGTCACTTTGCCGAAGCATTTGGACGAGGAAGTGGCACGGCTGCACTTGGACAAAATCAACGTTGTTTTGGAAACCTTGTCGCAGGAACAAGCTGATTATATTGGTGTTCCGGTGAACGGTCCGTTTAAGTCGGACTTGTATCGTTACTAATCATTCGGATGGGACCCATCCAACAGCTTAGAGAATTCGTCCGGTCACAGCCGGACGTTTTCCGTTTTCTACTGTTGGGTTTTGGCGGATACATTGTGTGGCACCTGAGCTATGAGGAATTTCTGAAGCCCGCAACCTTCATGGATGAGTATGTGACCGAGAGTCTCATTGTAATCACCGAGTGGGCTTTAGAATGGCTGGGATATGGATTGAATGCGCAATCCCAAATAATGGACGAGGCCTTCAGAACACGGGTCGGAATCGAAGGCGCAGCCGGAGTGTTCGTGGGGCCATCGTGCGATGGCGTGGTCTTATTTGCTCTGTTTGCCATCTTCATTGCGTCGTTTCCAGGACGATGGACGCGGAAGGTGTGGTTCATTCCTTTTGGGATAGCCATTTTACACGCGGCAAATGCATTTCGCATCATTTGCTTGTTGTTGATTCAATTGTATTGGCCTTCAGCAATGGAATTCAATCATGATTACACGTTTACAGTCTTTGTTTATAGCATCATTTTTGCGTTGTGGTATGTCTATGCGACGCAACAAAACGGCATGAGCTGGAAGCGCCCAACGGCAAGGTCATGAGCGGAAATACAGCTGCGCCCATCTTGCCTTGGAAAAGGCCAACGTGGATCGTTGTTTTATTGGGAATGCTCGTCTTCGGTTTTTACCAAGAGCTCGCAAAGGTGCACCTCAATCATTACATCGAGACCTTGGAACGGAACCCAGAAATCGTGGATTTGGAGTCGTCGAGTCGTGCCATGGCGTGGAAACAACTCTATCAACCCAAGCGCTTGCAGTATTATGTTATTCGCGGTACTTGGGATGGATTTCATGCGTTTTCGTTGACGGAGTTGAACGCGCTGAAGTGGGCTATGAGTCTGCTGATCCTTCTGGTTTTTTTTGTTTTTGACGGTCTTTTCTTGAAGACAACGGGCCACTTTCATCGATGGCCTTGGCTCGTCGTCATCTATGGGATGGCCGGACTGATCATGGGGGTGTTCATGATCGCAGTTCGAGGGAAAGCGGGATACAGTGTTGCGCATGAATTCTTGGCGTTTTTGCAATCGCCGTTGCCTTCCTTCATCATTGTACTGGTGCCTTCACTTCTTGAAGGAATGCGCCAAAAAGAGGCGTGATGCTCAGGGGTTGTACACCCGGAGGATGGGAGGAGTCCAAGCCGTAGCGTAGCGGTGCAAGGGCAACGAGGCATCGCCATCGACAACTGACCCGTCAATGATGAGCCATTGTGCATTGCTGCAAGGGTCAGTCAAAATCAGTCCGTCTTCTTCGACTTGAACTTGACAACCTGCGGGAATGTCAGCCGTTGCATGGCGATCCAATGCGACGAATTGGTCCAACGTGTAGCGATATAAAATGATGCCTTGCGAGCCACCACTCACGGCGATGTGGCCGCTTGGGACAGACAAGTCTATGTATGCGGGCAAATCGATGTTGATTTCGAAATCCACAGGGACATACGGGATAAACTGGTCGCTATCGTTGCACTTGGATTGACACAGCAAAAAGGGCAAGAAGCCAACCCACAAAATTCGAGGATACCGACGGGATTTCTTCATGACAAGGGAGGGGAATCAAGAGCACGGTTGCGCAGACCTAGAGGGTCTCGGGGTGTTCCCGCTATGAACTCTTTCAGGTAACGTGGCTCGAAGTAGGCGAGGTCTTCGAATTCGCGATTTGCAAACCGCTGGGTTGCAGGTGCGCTCGTGTCCATTGCATTGGGATGCCCTTCGATGAACGACCAGGAATCGGTGAGCGAGCTGAGCAAGCGTTGGGTTTTTTGAGCAGCATCCCCAATCACTACAACATGTGGATGGCTTGCTGCGAATGGGAACAAGTGATCTAAACCCACGTGCGGCTCCAAAATCAAAGCGCGGGTAGGCTCTACTACAGCCCAACCCGAACCGTTTGGAGCATATGTAGCGGTGTACACCTCGTCCCTTCTGGCGTCTAAAACGGCAACGACTGCATCCGGTGGGCGTGTGGTCATACGGCTCGCTTGAAAAGCCAAAGATTCAAGCGTGTCTGTCGCGATTAGAGGGATCTCCAATGCATGGCATAACCCTTTGGCTGTTGCAACGCCAATACGCAGCCCCGTGTAACTACCTGGGCCGGCAGAAACAGCTATGGCGCCCAACTCTTTGCTGGCAATGCCGGCATCACGCAGCACGTGGTCAATGAAGGGCAAAAGGCGTTCGGCATGTACATAAGAAGGGCCAATGTCATGGCGATGGGCGATCACCTTCTCTCCTTTAAAAACGGCCACAGAGCATGCAAGGGTAGCGGTTTCTATGGCAAGGATGAGCGGCATACTGGACACGTTTTAGTCTTCCTTTTTCTCGGGTGCTGCTTCTGCGGCGTCCCCATCCTCTAACGTTCGCGACACCCGTTCATACGGACCCGTAATCACAACCATTCCGGTGTCCAATCCAGCGTGAATGACGATGTTGCGATTGTCTTGAATCCCAGAAGTGACCGGGGTCCACACCGCTTTTCCATCGCTCAAAAGGAACACGCCAAGAATACTGACGCCTTCATCATCGTCGTTCTCACGGGTAGTGACCGCTTGAATGGGAATGGAAGTGGCGTTGCTCTCTTGTCGTGTCAAAATATCCACTTTGGCGCTCATTCCTGGGCGAAAAGGAGAGACCAAGGTGGAGTCGTCGGCGAGCAAATGAGCGTAGCTGTCTTGCAGCAGGCGGACTTTCACAGAGAAGTTGGTGACCTGGTCCATGGAGAACCCATTGAGTCCCGCATTGAGAGCGGTATTCCCAATTTCAGTAACTACGCCGGTGAAGACATCATTGAGATAGGCGTCCACTTCGATTTCGGCCATATCGCCGAGCCCGACTCGGACAATGTCACTTTCATTGACTTCGACATTGACTTCCATGGTCGACAAGTCAGACACCTTCATGACGACTTCTCCCGCTGTAAACCCATTGCCTTGGACGCTCTCCCCAATTTCTTTCACCAACGCAGTAACCGTTCCTGATTGCGGAGCAGTGAGTGTGGTCCGGGATAAGTTGTCGCGCGCTTCTTGTACAGAAGCAGAGGCGCTTGAAATGGCAAACTCAGCACTGCGAATGGACTCTTGTGCGGACTTCTGCGTGGCATCAGCAGTGCGGAAATTTGCTTCAGCAGCGTCGTAGTCTGCTTGGGAAATGACGCCGCTGGCATGCAATTGTTGCGTGCGTTCCCAACTGCGGGTTGCGGCGAAATACTGTGCGTCTGCTTGATTCGCTTGTGCACGAGCGGACGCCAAGTTGGATCGAGCGGAATTCAATGCTGCTTCAGCTCGATTCAATGCCGCTTCGTACAAATCGGGGTTGATTTGCACCAATAAATCGCTTGAATTCACGGCGTCTCCCTCTTTAACGGGAAGTGCGGTGATCTGTCCGCTGACTTGCGCGGTGATGTTGACTTCGACTTCGGGTTGGATTTTTCCGGAAGCCGATACGCGTTCAACGATGTCGCGGAGTTGCACGGATTCCACATCAACCTGAGGAAGGTCGGTTTTCCCACCGAAAAACTTCCCTGCAATGAGCAAGGCAATGAGTGCGACACTCAGAATAATCCAAAACTTCTTCGTGAATTTCATGGTGTCTGGCTTATCGGAATGTCATGGCCCGTCCCATGTAGAAATCGAGAATGCGGCTTTTGAAAGCGAGATCGTACTTCGCTCGAAGCGTATTCACCCGAGCGTTATCAAGTAAAGAACGCGCATCGGCATAATCGATTGCTGTGGAAGCACCCGCTTCATATCGCTTTTCTGCATTGGTAAATGCTCTTTCTGCGGCGACCAAAGCGGCTTCTTGTGCTACGGCATTTTGGCTCGCGGCTCGTGCGTCAGCCCATGCGGATTCCACATTGGCAGTCAGGGTCTGTCGCGTCTGCTCTAACTGATACTCGGCACTGAAGATTGCGACCGATGCCTGTTCCCGCCCCGATTTAACATTGAAGTTATTGAAAATCGGAAGGCTCATGGAGAAGAATAAATTTTGGTTGAAGTTGCGTTCGATTTGATCCTGAAAAGGGGTCGTAATGAAGTTGTAGGTTTCTTGTTGAGCAATGATGGGATAGAGGACGTCTTCGACGACCAAATTACCCAATGTAAAATCGGTAATGATGGGCTCCCCATCGATTGATCGGGCGGCTCCGGAATAACCAGAACCGAAATTGTAGCTGGCAAATATTCGAGGAAGCGATGCGAACCGGGCGAGTTGGTAGCCAAGCTCGGCATCTTCGACGCCGAGTGCCGCTTGGCGAATTTCCGGAAACGAACTCAGCGCATGCGAAACTGCCGCTTTGGGTGATCCGGGCAGGTTGTTGCGTTCCAAATCGCTGTCTGTAGGTCGGACGACCTCAAAGGTTGCTGTTTCAGAGGCGGGAAGTTGAAGCAATTGCACCAAATTGAGCTTCGCCAAGCCTAAGGCATTACTGGTGCTCACAATAGTGGCTTCATCCGCAGCGAGTTGTGCTTGGACATCATACAAATCCGCTTCTGCAGCTGCTCCGGCATTGACCAGTTGGGTCATGCGGTTCACTTGACGCCCAGTCGCTGTTCGATTGATTTCGGCAACACGCACAAACTCATCCTGGAATAAAATGTTTAAATAGGCTCCAGCAATGGTCAACACCACGTTGTTCTCTACAACTTCGCGATTCGCTTCGGCGCTTTGTTGAGCGAGGTACGCCCGTTTCAGACTGAGATGGTTTTGAAAGCCGTTGAATAGGGTCAGCCCAGTAGACAGTCCAAAACTGTTGGATTGGATGCGCGATGACTCCACGAATTGATTGGTAAACGGGTCAACAGTGCGGCCAAAATTATAGCCGTGGGAAGCGTTTCCATTTAAGTTGGGAAGAAAGGCGCCTTTGGCGGACTGGGAGCCGATGTCAGCGCTAATTTCTCCAAGGCCGGCTAACTTGATTTGCAGATTGTATTCAAAGGCGTGATCAAGACAACGCTGAAGAGTCCAAGGCTCCTGCCCTCGGACGGTAGTCGAATATAGGCCAAGCACAAGAAGGCATGAGACCATGAAAAACCTATGAAAAGTGGTCGCAGTTGTCGTGATGGAAACCGGTGATTGCATGCTACAAATCTACAGCAACGGAGGGGAGTTCTATCGATGGCGTCAATAGTGAGTGACACGCACCGTGACGCGTCGATTGGCCTCCGCTTCTTCGACGGATTTTGGTTCCGGAAAGCGCATACGGCTGCTACCTTCACCTTCGACAGCCAGCCGATTTGGATTCACCCCTTTGGTGACCAAATATTCCCAAACGGATCGGGCGCGTTCCCGGCTTTCAAAAGCGGTCTCAGAGATCGTCTGAGACGGTTGTTCATGACCCACTACCGCAATATCCACAGTGGGGTTGAGGACAAGGAAGGCATACAAAGCTTCCAACGTGGGAATGGATGTGTGGTAGATCTGACTTGCTCCGGGAGTGAATTCAATGGGCTCTAAGTCGACTTCCAAGCCCATTCTAAGCGGACGCAATCGCAGCGTATCAATGGTAGTTGCCGGGTCTGCCCAAATGCGATCGGTATGCAGCATATAGTCTGGCTCAACGCAAATGCGTGTGTAACGTCGCAACGGTTGGAGGCTCACTTCCAATGCGCGATCGACATCCAACCGAACGATCTTTCGAGGATTGATCCCAGCAACGATGAGCTCAACGTGCAAAGCTTCATTGGTCTCATCATTTGACACGGCCCATCGTTGGTTGATGGGTTCGTCTGTAATTTCTGGACCGTCGAGCCACGGACTGCGCTCTACTGTAAATTGACTCCAAGAGGAAAGGCACAAGACCAGCATTCCAATCAAACAAAACACCTCCTTTGAGTGGGTGCGAAAATTCGATGTGGTTGAGGTCATTGGAGTGCAATTCAAGCGGTGGAATCAGATTTCCACCCTCTATAAATTACGAAGAAAAGCGCAGATAACAAAACATACGGGATACCCATCAGATACAAAATACCTCGATTGAGTCCTGCGCCAAGGCCTCCGTCTGAAGCGCTGTCTTCAGCAACTGCCTTACACATAACACATTGACCTTCCATCAGGGCTGGAAGCATCAAAATGAGTCCGGCGAGAATCAAGGATTTGAAGAGGAGATTTCTGCCGTTCATCCAATGGGGTAATAAGGGGAGATCATCCAATAAACCAGCACACCTGTTGCGGTGACGTACAGCCAAATGGGCCATGTGATACGTGCCAATTTCCGGTGGCGAGCGACTTCCATGCGCAGTCCACGATAGTAGGTAAACAGAACCAACGGGATGATACCGGTAGAGAGTACAATGTGGGATATGAGGATGGTAAAATACACCGTCCGCTGCCAGCCTTCACCTCCATAGTGCGTGCTTTCCGTTGTTAGATGAAATGCGACGTAGCTAAATAAAAACAGAACGCTCAAAGAAAGTGCGACCGTGTTGAATGCGCGGTGAAGCGGTACGTTTTTGTTTTTGATGGCGATCAACGCCCCAATCAAACAGAAAAATGCGGTGCCATTGAACCAGGCGTTGATCTGCGGAAGAACATACAATGCCTGTCGAGTTTCCTCTGATAAATTTTCAGCTGGTGGAATGAAAAACAACAAGGCCACGGCAACAGGAATAGCCACGGCTACCGTCCAAACAAAGCGCTTTACCGCGTTCTCTTTTTCTAACATGGTCATTGATTCAGGATCCAAAGTTGTTCAGCATCGTCCAACAGTTGATCGACCTCAGTTGTAGATGTGCCATCATAATAGCCTCGGATCTGTCCTGAACGGTCCACCAATGCAAATAAGTCACTGTGAAAAAAACCTCCTGCAGTGGTATCACTTTCCAAAGCAGTGAGGAAATAACCCTCTTTCGCCATGGCATAGATGGATGCCTTCTCGCCGGTCAGGAGCTGCCATTGGTTCGGATTCAGTCCAATGCGCTCTCCGTAAGATCGAAGCTGCTCAGGACGGTCGTGCTCAGGATCAACGGAGTGGCTCAATAATAGCACGTCGTCTTGCATGTCCCGTTCTCTCAGAATGTCTTGCATCCGGGCCATTTGACTGCTCATCATGGGGCAAATCGTCGGGCAACGAGTGAAGAAAAAGTCAACGATTCGCAACCGGTTTTTGATGTCTCGATGGGAAAACTCAAGGCTGTCCATGTCCAGAAAAACAAATGCGGGCACCGTGTGGTCTTCCGGGCCTAGGACGGGAAGGGGCGGCGCTTGAAGGGCTTTTTTAATTGCTTTTTTGCGAGCATAGGCCTTTTCATCCATCTCTTTTTGCAGCAGTGCAATGTCTTCCACGGCATCTTTAATAGCATCCTCTGAGGCTGCGTGATATACCCCGCGCAAGTAGCCGTAAGAATCTACGAGCCACAAGGTGGCGATATTGTCAGGCTCCGCAGGATCTCGTTGAATCATGAACGATTCTGAAATCAAGCGGTCGATGATCTCTTGGTCCCCTGTGAGAAATTGCCACTTTCCACTGTGGCTATTGTAACGGGTGTTGCGTGAGACATACTCCTGCAGTATTTCGGGTTGGTCGTGTTCCGCATCGAGGGTGAAGCAAATCGTGGCGATGTCATCTTCTGCCCGGTAACGAAAATTTGGCCATAACAGCTGCTTCGTCATTTGGGCAACATGGGGTGCGCGGGTCGAGTAAAATGCGGCAAGCCAAACCGTGCCTTCCAATGAATCGGAATGAAAGGCATCTCCGTCCTGATTGATCAAAGAAAAAGCACTCACACGCCGGGCCTCAGGCCTCCACGTTTCAATGAGTCCCTCTTCGGCATAGTACGGAAGGGTACTGAAATGATGTTCTCCGTCAATCCCTAAGATGAGCAATCCAGCAAGTGGAAGCCCCAACATGATCGCAGCTAAGTAAAGAGACTGCTTCAGTTTTTTGGCGGAGATCAATTGCAAGGCGCGGTTCGTTTAAGTGACTCCATGAGGAGATGTAACCGCGCTCGGTAGCTCGAGGTTCAACGAGCGCAGACGGAAATCAGTGAAAAGCGTTGAAATTGCCTAAGTGCCCGAATCCTTCGGTAATGGCTATGAACAAAAGGTAAGCAATGAAGAGCATGTAGGGCGCTAGGACAGCCTTCTTAAGATTGCTTCTTTCATCACCAAGGTGCATAAAGACAAGCACGATATAAGCGGCTTTGACCAACGTCAAAATGATAAACGTCCACTTGATCATGGTCCATGAAAAAGCCTCTGACCGCTTAAAGAAGATGCCCATGATGACTTCTACGGTGGTCAGAAGGGTCAGAATACCAGTGACTTTCCAGGTATTTCGGCGGATTTTGGCCCCCTCTTCTTCGCTATGGTGAGCGTTAAGTGCGTAGCTGTCGTTTACAATGAGGTCGTCGCGTTCCATGGGAGTCGTTTGTACGTTTGCGAAGTGGTGAAGGGCAATCAGATGAGGTAGAAGAAGGTGAAAACAAACACCCACACTAAGTCAACAAAGTGCCAATACAATCCGATTTTTTCAACCATTTCGTAGTGCTTGCGTCGTTCAAAGACACCACGATACGCCATGATGAAAACAATGATATTGATCACAACGCCTGAGAAGACGTGGAATCCGTGGAATCCTGTGATGAAAAAGAAGAAGTCTGCATAGGCCTGCTGCGAGGCGTACTCATTGTCATGCAAGTTCGCACCGAATGAAAAGCTTTCAGAGCGTGCGTTCCACAACTTCATTGCGTCATCACCGCTAACATGTGATTCGTTGTTGATGTACTTGTTGAGCGTCAAGCTGTGAAGCTCCACCTCATGCGGGTGTGCGCCCATCTCAACCAACTTGACACCGTGATCACTCTCAATGAGACTCACTTCAGGTTCGCCTTCAATCCACGGCTCAGCCAAATGACCAAAGTGATGATCCATGTAAACCACGTCGCCTTTGTTCAGGGAAAAAACTTGGCCCTCATCTGATGTGACTTCAACGGATTCATTCAAAAGAAAAGATCCTCCGCTTCCGTGGATGTAGTGAGACCATTCCCACGCTTGAGATCCCAAGAAGAAAAACCCGCCAATGATGGTCAATCCCAACCACTTGATCACGCCTGATTTGTCATTGCGATGACCGGCTTCAACGGCCAAAACCATTGTGACGGACGAGACAATTAAGATGAAGGTCATCAAAGCCACATAAATCAACGGGTATTCCCCTTCGACGAATGGCAATGAGCGAAACGCTTGCTCGCCAATCGGCCAAGGGTCTTCGCTACTGGCTCGAACAAAGCCATATGCGGTGAGCAATCCTCCAAACGTCAGAGCGTCTGATACGAGGAAGTACCACATCATCATTTTACCGTAACTGACGCTGAAAGGAGACTGTCCGCCTCCCCAAAGTTCTTCTTTCGAAATCACTTTTGTCGATTCTCCTCCCATGGGTGCAATTTGGCGGCAAATTTATGCAATTGAAGCCATACAGTCCACCCTTTTTTCTGCTATCGAGAACCAATCAAAATAGAAGGCCATGAAAAAAGGGTCAAAAAGGGAGGGGGAAGAGCCAGTATTAGCTTGTTTGGTCAGTGTAGAAAGAAGAGGAAAACAAACAGATAAAGCCAAAGTGCACCCATGAAGTGCCAGTAAATACTAAGGCTTTCGAGCTGAACAACATCTTTTGCGTGGATGGTTCCTTGAACAACGCGAATGCCGTTGATCACCAAATAAATAAACCCAAAAGTCAAGTGAAGAATGTGCACTGCAATCAGAATCCATAGGTAGCTCGCTCCGGAATTGGACGTTCGGGCCACATCACGCGTGATTGGACGAACCATGAGCGCGTCGTTCGACGCGTAGAATTCCTTTTTAGAGGCGTCAAACAAAAGGGGTTCTCCACCACGTGAAATCGTATAGTCTTGGCCATAAATAGCATCACTCTCGAGCAGCGACTCAATGCTATTCCATCGGTAGGCTTCCATGCCGGACTCATGGTCCGTAGTGGTCCATCCCAGTCCCATGTCGGCGAGCGTTCTCCATCCTTCGGCTTGACTAATCGTGAATCCGATGCCTGAAATCAACGTAAAAGCCAAAGCAAGTACCGCACGTTGTTTGTGATTCTCCCGCATGCTGCGGATAGCCCACCAGAGGCCAATAGAGGAGAGAACCAGGAGGACATTGGAGACCCAAAATGCAGAGGTGGGCTCAATATTGACCCAGTATTGGCCCATGTTGGAGACAATGTAAGCGCTGGTAAAGCCAGCAAATAGCATGACCACAGCGAAAATGATGAAGTACATCAACATTTTTTTTGTTCGCTCGCGTACGGCGGGTTCGACGCCATCGAAAACATCGCGACGAGTTGAAGGTGCGGGTGTAGTGTTCTTAATCATGGATTCAGAGCTTGTCCAATACATATGCAATTTGAACCACTGGCAAGTAGATGAACGAAGCGAACATCAATCGCCGAGCGGCTTTGAGATCTAGCGTACGATAAAGTTGAATGGCAGGCACCAGAAACATGATGCCACACAGAATTGCCACGACCAAAGCGTAGTTGCCGACCATCGGACTGCCATTGGGTAGTGCCCATGGGAGCAGTGATGCCGGAATACAAAAAACGGTGTAGGCTACAATTTGCCAAGCGCTTCGCTTTGTACGGCCTCCATTGAATGGAAGCAGCTGGTAACCGGCTTTCAAGTAGTCGTCGTGTGCGAGCCATGCGATGGCCCAGAAGTGAGGGAATTGCCACATAAACTGAACAGCAAAAAGCGACCCGGGTTCAATCCCAAAATCACCTGTAGCCGCAACATACCCAATCATGGGTGGGAGTGCACCAGGGAAGGCCCCAACGAACACGCTCAGGGCCGTACGTCCTTTGAGCGGGGTATAAATAAATGCGTAGCTGACCAAGGCAGCGACACCTAACCATCCACTCAGGGCATTCAGAGAAAAGAGACATCCAAGACCAATTGCCGCAGCAATGATGCTGTAACCCCAAGCTTCTTTTGCAGACATTCGGCCCGTGGGTAAGGGACGGTTGGATGTACGGGCCATCAGTCCGTCGACACGAGTTTCGATGATTTGATTCAGGCCGTTGGAAGCTCCTGTAAGGAGATAGCCTCCGATCGATAGCCTCAGAAAAGCGGTTAAATCAATGGTGTCTACGGCCATGAACCAGCCAAGAATGGCTGAGAGCACAACAAAAAATCCCAAACGGATTTTAAAGAGGAGAGCAATGTCTTTGATGCGATCGGGCATGGGTTCTAAATCGATGCAAAAGTAGGGCGGCCCGCTCGATGAATTTCGATGAATTTTCGATCTCTAACCGAACTCACCAATTGCGCTCTTCGAGGATATTCTCCAACCGAATTCCCAATTCAATTCTCCACCAATCGGGCTCTGCTTGGGCCATCGTCTCATTCCTTAAAAAGCCACGAATGAACACTTCCTGGCCTTCCAAAGGCGGAAGCGAGAATGCGATGTCGCCCCACCAGCGCAAATTCTCTTGAATTCCCGCCTGGTCAATGAGTCCACCACCGTCCCAAATAAGATCGATGCCATAATCGGCAGGCCGATTTATGTACGAATTGAGGGGGTCGGCGCCAACGGTTAAATTGGGAGTAACCCCCAAAGGCGTTGGCTCGTCCATTCCCTGCTGCATCCAAACACATCCCAAACGCACCTTCCAATCATTGCGCTTCCATTGCATGTGGAGGCGACCTTCGATAAAATTGCTTCCCGCAGGATGCGCTAGAGGTCCGTTTCGGTGGGTCCAACTTTGCACGTTTGAGGCATGGGAATACGTAAAAGGCCGCACTGCAGCTCCCTCCGCCACCAATCGCCACATCCGATTCTGGCTGACCCATTGAATTGCGCCTAAAGCACCCCATTTGTTCGCCCACCAGCCATCACCCGAACGGATTTCGCTCACAACCAACTCATCCAACACGATTTGACTGTAGAAAAGAAGGCGCTCATCTGCCCAGCGGGGAACCCAGCTCAGAGAAGCCCCCATTAAAGCATTGTCGGCTGACCCAACAGCATACTCCGTTGGGCGAAAGGAGATGAAAGGAAGCGCGTAAGCGGTCTCAAAACGGTGGGTGTATCCGCTATCATTGTTTAACCAGGTTACAGCGCCGAAAAGGGCTCCTTTCCAGCCCCGACCCAATTCAACTTCGACGGCATGCGCCGCCATCCAAGCACCCCGTCGTGTCGCATACGAACCGGGATGATTTCTACCGTTTGTAGGAATGGCTGGAGGACTGCCGACCTCTAGGTGCTGCGTTCGCGCAATCAGGTGGGTGTACTCCAAGCGTTTGAGGCTCACCTGCAGGCTCGCGAAGGGCAACGGGGAGGCTTGCCGGTCCATCCACAAGGACCTCCATCCTTGACCCCAGTGATGCGGTTCTTGTCCGCACTTTAGTTGGACTGAAGGACTCACTTGATACGCCAGATGACCGGTTGTTCTGAGCACAGCGATGTCGGCTGCGTTGGGGTTCCAAGCTCGCCCCATTCCATCCCAGACACCCCATTGCCATGCTTCGTTCCAATCGCTTTCGCGCACCCCCGCTACCCGCCAATGATCCAGGTTGGCCTGCCAGGTTAATTTATGATGCTTTCCGAAGACATCAAGACCGGTGACCCAACTCACCCCGCCTGCGGTGGGCAATTGCACCCAGCTGCCTTGTAAGCGGGCACCTGGGGAATATTGAACCGTTGCGTAGGCACTCCATTCGATGAAGGAGTCCGCGGTGCTGCTAGTTGCTGAGTTGGAAGCATGCCGAAGAACCATAGGGTCGGACAAAGAACGTTCGAGCGGATGCCATGAGGAGGAGTCCAGCGTCCCTCGGGTTGAATGACCAACGGCGAACAACGATTGAACGAAAAGTAAACTGAAGACCAAAACAAAAGGGGCTGACTTCTTCTCCAAAGTCCATGAGGCAAAGGAAGGAAATGAAGTGCAGGAGAATGGGGCCATGGCTCCGAAGATAATCAAGCCAAAGCTTTTCGCTTTAAATCGGAGTCTTTAGCCGACTGCTTCTTTTGACTCTTTTCAGGAATAGTTTTATCGGACAGGCTTCGCTGGTAGTCCATTTTGGTCCTTCGCAGTGTGGGATAAAAGACACCGAATGCAATGACCAACATTCCGCCAAACAAAATTTCGACAGGTAAAGCTCTGCCGAAAAAGGATGTTGAAAAAGCCAGGGCGATCATGAAAATGGAATAACCATAGACCACGAACACCGTCTTACGGTGCGTTCGATATCGCATCATCAACCGATGATGCAGGTGATTTCGATCAGGGTGAAAAGGAGAGATGCCCCTCACGGCCCGTAAAACAAAGACCCGCAACGTATCGACGAGAGGATAAGCGAGGATTCCCATGACCAACACTTCTTTGGGAACCAAAAGCAAGTGTTCCGGGATGTTCTCAGCAGGTGTGCTCATCAGGGATGTCGCGAGCACATAACCAATCACACCGATAAACAAGGAACCACAGTCTCCCATGAAAATCCGTGCTGGCGCCAAGTTGAAAACCATAAAACCGAGCATTGTTCCCCCGGTTGCTAAGGATAAGAGGGCCTCAGGTTGAGCTCCGACGCTGCAGAACCAAAACGTAAATGCACTCATGGCGACGACAGTGAATCCCGCGGCCAAACCATCCAAACCATCAATCAAATTCCAAGCGTTGACGATGACGATGTAGACAAACACGGAAAATCCACGGCTCAGCAATTCAGGCAGTTCGTTGATTCCGAACAACCCTCCAAATGATTCAATTCGATATTGACCAATGGTCGTCAACGCAATCCCAATGAAGAGATGCACCAACAATTTCTTGCTAGGTGACATGCCGATAATGTCGTCCTTCAGTCCAGTAAAGAAAATCAAAACGAGGCAGGCCATTGTTAATGGCTGCGCATTGAAATTGAAACCGGCTTCAGCGTTCACGAAACCCACCCAGAATAAAACATTGAAGAACACAGAAATGAAAATCATCACACCACCAATTGTAGGGACACTACGATGATGGACTTTGCGGTCTTCTCCGGGCTCATCCACAAGCTGTTTCAATTTGGCCACCTTGATCAAGGTGGGCATACCGAAAAGCGTCATGAAGAACGAAGAAATAGCGACGAGTACTATCATTTTGTCGGTAAGTTACGAAGTGAAATAGCCCTATTTTCAAGGCTCTCTAAAAAGTCCTATGGCAAGCCTGTTGATAATTCCCGCCGAACAGATGCGTTTAATCCCTTCTCAGATCGGAACAGACTCCCACTTGCCAAAACCGAAAAGTCGAATCGAAACGATCACTTGTTCCGATTGAATAGGATGCGAAAGCACTCAATGGCCAAGCCGACTGTAGAACAAAAGCAATTTCAGGTGTAACCCACGAATATAATGCGTTGTGTTCTGCATGAAAACGAAGGGACCCCCCCCCCTTTGGATTCCACAGTGCATCCAGACGAAGGGCCTCGCCCCAAGGGTTCTGAACAGAAATCCCCCCATTTTCGAGCACTGCTCTGTCTGGCCCAGCAGCAATGTGTAGCCCCGTGCTTAAACTATCAACAAGACACGCTTTGCAATGGCCATGTTCTCTTTGGACGTATTCGAGACGAAAAGCAAGGGCATCGCCTTCTACCTTAAAACCGATTAGGTGGGTAAGCGCATTGGCTGGATTGATTCCGGAATCTACATGTCCCTTCCGAGGGATAATGTCCAAGGCGCTCTGCAGATAGATGGTCCAAGGCACTGAAGATTTCTTGGAACTTTGGAGTTGCAATTCGACCCCCCCCCAATGCCGTTGTGCATGATACATGTCGCCTTCTTCCCAACCATCCCAATGGCCCGACGCTTTCGACGCTTCTTTCTCTCGAACAAAGGAATACACCCCCTGCACTAAAATCCGGGGATGTGCTTGCCACGCTTGCACGGCGAACAACGCGCTAGAGCGATTGAGCAGCGATTCAGAAGTTTCTCCCAAAGGTCCTCGGATGGTTCCAATCCATCGTGTAAGCCAAATTGAACTGAGGTGATTTCCTGTTTTGCGTGCGAGACGGAGGTAAGGCGCAGGAGCGGCCTCGAGCGATAAAAAGGCACTGCTGTTTCCTGCGCCAATGTGCAGCGCATCAATGCCAGTATCAACGAACCAGGTAGAGTTGCTCCATCCGCACCATCCACGGGCGCGAGACACATCATAATATGCATTGTCGGCCGTGTTGGATTCATTGTCTCTGCCCAATTTTGATCGTCCCCAGCCCGGGATCCTGTTTTGTGCAGCCCAATGACCGAGCATGGGGCTCGCAACGCCTTGCCGCTCTAACAATTCGCCTCCGACGTACCACATCCCATCGATCCGTGCTCGAAATCGTGCCCCACGAATGTTGTCCCAAATGGCATTAGATTCTAGGCCTTGGGTTTGACCCCAATGCGCTTGAACGACAGGATCCACTACAACGGAGTTAATGGAGTCAGAAAAGTCAAATAAATGTCTTCGCTGCAATTGTTGCCAGGCGTTTCCAATCACGGGTTGAATGGATTTGGGATGCCGAATAGCAGGGATGTTCCCGTTCTCGTCTTGCACAATTTGAGCCTGCACTTTAGGAGCAAATAAGAATGCGCAAAGAGTCAATACGGCCAGGCTAACCCCAAAAGACCTGCGGCATGCGCGATGCAAAGCCGATTCCTTTTTCATGGGGCTTCAAACGCGTCTTGAACTTCGGCATAGACCCGTTCAATGCCTTCTTGCAATCCGATGGTTGCCTTCCATCCGAGAGCATGCATTCGACTTCCATCCATCAGTTTTCGAGGAGTTCCATCCGGCTTGGAAGCATCCCAATCCAAGGTGCCTTCATATCCCACAATGCTGCAAATCATCTCGGCGAGCTCGCGAATGCTGAGGTCTTCTCCCGTTCCAATATTGACCCATTCACTGCTATTGTAAGTATCCATCAAATGCACACAACCCGCTGCGAGATCATCCACATGTAGAAATTCTCTTTTGGGGGTGCCGGTTCCCCATAAAGGCACCGATGGTGCATCAGTTGCCTTGGCGGTGTGAATTTTACGCAACAAAGCCGGCAGCACATGGCTGGTTTTGAGGTCGTAATTGTCACCTGGTCCAAACAGGTTGGTTGGCATGGCGCTGATGAAATTCGCCCCGTATTGATTTCGGTAGGTTTCGCACAGTTTGATCCCGGCAATCTTAGCGATTGCGTAGGGCTCATTGGTCGGTTCCAATGGACCGGTGAGCAATGAATCCTCGGTTATAGGCTGTGGAGCAAGTTTTGGATAGATGCAACTCGATCCGAGAAAAAGCAACTTGGTCACGTTGTGTTTCCATGCGGAATGGATGATGTTGGCTTCGATCATCAGGTTCTCGTAGAGAAACTGTGCCCCGTAGATATTGTTGGCATGGATTCCGCCCACTTTCGCCGCGGCCAAATAGACATATGCGGGCTTTTCTTGTTCGAAAAAAGCGTCAACTGCTGCCTGGTTGATGAGGTCCAACTCTTGCCGGGTTCGCGTGACGATGTTCGAATGCCCCCGCGCTTTTAAGAACCGCACGATGGCAGACCCGACCATGCCGCGATGCCCTGCGATATAGATTTTGGCGTGCAAATCAAGAGGTGAGTTCATGGGGGTAAATTACGAACGAATGGGAAGTTAGAGGGGCAGCAGAATCAATTTCCCGATTGATGCCATTCTCGAATTCCATCGCCTACAAATGTGAATGCCAGCACGACACTGACGATGAGCCCTCCGGGAAGCAATGCGAGCCAGGCATGGCGACCGGTGATGAGGTGGTAATGTTCCTGGACCAGATTGCCCCAGCTCGGCATGGGGATTTGCGCTCCGTAGCCCAAAAAACTCAATCCAGATTCGATGAGGATGGCAGCGGCGAAATTGGCAGCGGCGACCACGATCACTGGGCCTGCGGCGTTGGGCAACATGTGACGAAACATGATGCGCAAATCGGAGTATCCAAGCGATTGCGCTGCTTCGATGTATTCCTGTTCTCGCAAGGAAATGAATTGCCCGCGAACCACCCGAGCGACGTCCACCCACATGGTCAATCCGATAGCAACGAATACTTGCCAAAAGCCTTTCCCGAAAGCCAGGGTAATGGCCAGGACCATTAGCAAGGTGGGCAGAGTCCAAACCACTTGTATTAGCCAACTGATCACCGCATCGACCTTCCCTCCACGATAGCCTGCCCAAGCACCCAAAAAAATACCGATGAGCAAGGAAATAAGGACAGCGATTGCGCCGACGCTCAAGCTGATAGCCGATCCAGCCATCAAGCGACTGAGGTAGTCTCGTCCATAGCGGTCGGTGCCTAAAACAAAATCCTGCACCTTCCCATCGGAATGTTCCATGCTGGTACCTGGACTGAGCAAGGCCCATTCAAGATGCTGCATGTTGGCGTGGGCAGTCGGATCGGGCCGAAGGGAAGCACCACCCAGAGCAATAACGGCGAGGCAGGCAATCCAAAGGGCACCAAAGGCGGCAGGCCGATGGCGTAAGAAGGGTTGAAGTGCTGGGAAAGCCATGCGAGCAAGTTAAATGCGCCGGCCCTTCCAAACCACTCTTCCGCGGATGATTTGTCCCCATGCCCCTAAAACCAGAATCAGGTAGCGCGGTGCGAAGGTGATGTAATCTTGTTTTCGCGCATGGATTTCGAAGGCCGAATTAACCTGTTTCAACAAGCGAAAATCAGGAATCATTTTAACAGCCCACAGCGCAAGGGTTGCGAGTCCCAGAGGAAGGTTGAGCAGCACAAGGCTGGCCAATGTCCAAGCCAATAAGGTGCATTGAACCGTTCCGATGAGCACGGCAATTAAGATGCTTTCCCGGTCATCGAGCCGGGTCGTTTTGGAGGCCCAGCGACCGCGTTGCGTCCAAAGCGACCGCCAAGAAAGGGCTCCTGCAGTCAGCACCCTTGCGCGCGGGTCACCCTGCCAAACGAGGCGCCCTTTTTGTTTTTGAATGGCTTCCAACGCAAAGGTGTCATCCCCAGAGGCTACCGCAGGTGTTAGAAAATCAGAGGGGTAGGCGCTCCGCTTGAACAGCAAGTTGGCTCCGCTTCCCATGGCCAAGCCCTTGGAATGTAATCCCCCTCCAATCCACACCATCATCGCCCCGTATTCTAACGCTTGAAAACGATCCCAAGCCGAGCGGTTGGGTCCCAGAGTCACGGGACCGACCACGGCTGTGGCTTCCTGACCAACGGCAGCTTCCAACATGGCCTGTGCCCATGTTTCGCCAAGCCGGACGTCTGCATCAAGCGTGGCGACCCATTCGGTTGTGGCTTGCGCAATACCAGCAATCAACGCGCGTTTTTTACCGGGTGCTGGACTGCTGATACAGGTTACCCCAAGATCTGCTGCGGCACTGGCTGTCTCATCTTCGCTTCCGTCATCCACGACCAGAATCTCGACGGGGTGGGTTTGTTTCCGCAGGTCCGCAATGAGTTTGGGCAAATTGCCAACTTCGTTACGGCAGGGGATGATTGTGGTTAATCCTGAGCGGACCGGATCAAGAGGGGTCGCCTCTCCTTGCGGAATGAGTCTCCAACGCTTGATCCAAAGATGAACGGCCCCGGCATAAAAACCCATGATGATCAAAGAGAGGCACCACCAACTGGAGACTACA
>CAJWIF010000027.1 GCA_913041135.1 uncultured Flavobacteriales bacterium | reverse complement strand
CCCAACGGGTTGGGAGGTCCCTTCTGCCGATGACTGGGGAGCCTTGAATTGGCACCTCGGTGGGGAACGGGTGGCAGGTGGCAAGTTGAAAGCAGCATCCATGAATGGAAACAATTCAAGCGGTTTTACCGCCCTTCCTGCAGGCATAAAATCAAGCTCTGGCGCGATGGAAGAATTGGACTTTGCAGGACATTGGTGGGCGTCAGACGCTGTGGTCAAAAAGAAAGGAAATGCAATAAGAATGTCTAAAGATGAGCTAAAAAGCAAGCCTCTTTCAATCGATTCAAGAGCAGGATTGTCAATTCGGTGCAAGCGACTGCCTTCTAAATAGCCTCAGTTTCAGGACGTTTAATCTGGGTTTTTTAGTTTGTTTTAAATGGTGTTGTGAACAAAAGCTAAATAAAGGTGTTCAACAAACAAAGTGGCTTATTTTAGCGGCAAACATCTGGTTGATATACACTTAAGAACATGCGCTTATTTGATTTTGCATTTGTTCCAAACTATCCTGAGCCGTTAGAACGTCTGAAGCAATTGGCGGAAACGGAGTATTGGGGACGTGGCGGTAGGATGTTGAAGAGTTACTTCAATCACATGTTTGATAAGGTCATGGACGATGGCCTGCTGACGATAGCACCGAATGGTGATAGTGCCGTTTTTAATACAGGGTTGCAAACAGAGCGATTTCAGCAGCTGTTTGCGGTTTTCGTAAAGAATGAAAGAGACGATGCTCAAGAGTGGTTTTTTCGAGGTTTTACGACAAAGAATAATGTGGGGCTAGGGGAAGTTTTGAGCCAGTTCGACGAACTCCCCGAGAGACCTCGGTTTTTGATTCGTTGCGAACAAGCGTTTTATGACCTACGCGTCGGTCCCCCTGAATGCAATTGGCCGGAATTGATTCTGGATAACATAAGCCGTGTTCCTCGTCTGTTGATTGCCGAAGCGACTCAAGGACGGATTGAATTTCCTGACTTGCGCGATGTCGGTAAAGATGCCTATATCGAAAGTTTGGAAGTTGCAGTTGATGACCTCAGGGATGATTCAGGACTAGCAATATTGAGCCAAGAAATGGAATTGGCGCTAAATCAGACCATGGATCAGCTGACTTTGGATTACAAGTTGGCCGTGCCTACATGGCACGCAAAGGAACGATTTCCTGCGCTGGCTCTTCCTCTTCGGATTGGGTCTAAAGATCCAAACATTGCCTTAGCAGTAAGTTGGAATGTAGAAGCAGGAGTCTATGAACCGGTCAATTTGTTGACGCCGGAAATGGCATACAATAATGCTCGCCTCGTGGCGAAACCAGAGGCTACGTGGTTGATCAAAGGAAACATTCCAAAGTTTTAAATCGATCGTGCAGGAATGTTACGGGTGCTGTTCCATAGAGGAAGGCATGTGAATTCCTTGGACATAGCGTTGCATAATCTCCAAGGAATCGGCCCACTCGGAGCCCTCAAATCCCGTCATCATGGAGTCAGTGAAATTGCCGCAATGTTGCTCCCACATTTCCTCCGCTAGCGGCAAATACGACCAGTGCCAGCGTTCCTCCTCATAGCCGGTTCGTCCGTTTGTTTTGGTTGTGTATACTTGATGGAAGCCAAAGGCTGCTCCATTGGCAAGAAGCCACGCGTAGACATGGGACCCAGGAGGAGTGTCGAACCACTCATTTTCGAGGGCGTTCAAGTCAACGTCTGTTCCCCAATGATGTCGTGAAGTGCCGGGCATGGAGCTGTACCTTAAAATTTCACGGGCGCGATCAACTTCTTGAAACCCCATAAAGCGCGGCGCTGTCCATTTCCGATTCCAGATACTACGTTGTGCTGAAAAACTTCGTGTGGCGCTCACAATCTCCAAAGACACCCCATCTTCTTTTGCGGCTTTCCACATCGATTCGAAGGCCACTAATGTTTCGCTTCGGAGATAAATGTTCGTTTTTCGTGTGTATGTGTTCGGAATAATCGAAAAGTCGGGGTGTGCACTCGCATCGAATTGGCCAAGGAGCTCCTCAGTGGAATAACGCGTTGATTGCGCTTGGCTGCAAAGCTGAGTCAATGAAAATATAAATATGAATACAAAACGCAGGGCATGATAGGGCATTCCGTAAATTTCGATTAAAATCCTACATTCCCATGAAGATTGTGGCAGCGACCATTGAGGAATACATCTCAAAAGTGCCTGAAGAACGAAAACAGGCCTTTATTGGATTGTATGAAACTGTCTCCCGGAGCCTCCCAAGTGGCTTCGTGCCGATGATGTCATACGGAATGGTTGGGTTTGTAGTGCCGCACGAAGTGTACCCGGATGGATACCATTGCAATCCCGCATTGCCCTTGCCTTTTATCAATCTGGCCAATCAAAAGAACTTCATCGCATTGTATCATATGGGGTTGTATGCCAATCCAGAGCTGATGAAGTGGTTCGTTTCGGCTTATGCAGAGACAATTTCAACCAAGTTAGACATGGGTAAGAGCTGCATTCGCTTCAAACGTCCACATCAGATTCCATTTGTGTTGATCGGTCAACTCGTGAGCAAGTTGACGCCTCAAGATTGGATTGAGATTTATGAAAAGATGAAATCTCCACCGAATTAGCGCAATGCATTGAAACTATGGGGTACTCGCTCTCGTAAGCAGGGTATGAACCGGTACGTCAAACAAAGCTTGAGGAAGACAGCAAACCGCGGTGGCTTGCCGTTGTTCTTCATGGGGCTACTGTTGACTTCCTGCATACGGGAAGAATTCAATCTCAATGAAAACTCACCCATTGTTGGTGACGTTCAACCTTCTTGGGCAGTCCCTTTGGGTCAAGTTCATCTTCAACTAAATGACCACTGGGATGTGTTGGATTCATTGCAAATTGAGTCCAATGAAGTCGACGGAATGCTGCAGTATGTGCAGCCGTTTGAAGTGTTCTCATCAGCGCCGTTGGTACTCGATCCAGTGCAAGAAGATTTTACGTTCAACTGGCTTTTAGATGAGACAATGGCTCAAGGGCTTTCGTCTTTTCCTGAAGGTGAAGGTGATGCGTTTAGCGCATCAATCAATTGGAATTGGGGGGTGTCTGAAATGTCTTCGTTGGATTCATTGTGGCTGAGCGATGGCGATTGGAATGCTCAAGTGACTTCGCATCTTCCCATGGATCTTGAAGTGAGAATTTCAACCGATAATATTCTGGCCAACGGAGCTCCTCTTGAGCTTTTTTTGACTCTCGACTATACCGGTACGTTGCCTGTGGTCGCAAGTGAGTCCGTCTCATTGGATGGCCGGTCCGTGCATTTTTTAAATGGAACAGATCCCCGGGTACCAATCGACTGGGAAGTGGAATGGTTAGGGAGTGGAGAAGAGGTCAATGCAGGAGAAGCATTGGAAGTGACGGTTTCGATTGCCGATGCAACAATAGATGCGGCGTTTGGAGCGTTTGCTACGGACGTCGCTTGGCCCTTTGAAATGGGACAATCCATCCCTGTTATGGAGGGCTTTGAGACCGGTTCAGTTCATTTTGCAGATCCGCAGATTCACTTGTGGATGTCTAATTCTAGTGGAATACCTGTAGGTGTCGAGTGGGAAGAGCTAGCATTTGTACAGGATGGGATCACGACATACATGACGGGACCCGATATCGAAGACTTCCCCATCATAACAAGCGCCGGTTCTCCAGGAGATGATGCCGAAACCAACCATGTCATTGATAACAGTGGCACGACGCCTTCATTGACAAGTATTATGGACGCTATGCCAGACAGTTTGCATCTCAACGGAGCCATCTCGATTAATCCGGAAGGGAGTTCTTCGAATTTTTTATTGGGAACGAGTCGCATCGCTCTTGAAGGAGAGTTGCGGTTGCCTATGAATGGCTGGGCTTCAGCATTGCAATGGAACGATACCTTGGATGTGGATATTTCAGAAGCTCTTGAGGGGTCGGTTCAGCCTCCTTTGGATTGGCAAGATGTTGCAGCGGTTACAATGCGTCTTCGTTGTGAAAATGCATTGCCTGTGGGCGTCCGAGTTCAAGCTATTTTTTTAAATGGTCTTGGTATAGCCATTGAATCGGCGGCGGTAAACGCTTCTCCTTGGACTGCAATCGAGGCGGGTTCAGTAAGCAACATGGGATCACCTGATGCCCCCGGTTTTGGACGGGTTCTGAATCCCGAAGCAAAGAATGTCGATTGGGTTTTGGACCGCGAAATGGCTCAAGACTTGATTGGACAAGATTGCCATCAGGTTGTCGTTTTGGCGATGATGGAGACAACGGATGCTGCAAGCAACCAAGATGTTCGGTTTTACCCTGAGGATGGGCTTCTCATTGAATTGGGTGTGCGCGTTGATTTTGATATTACTTGGAACCCATGAGTGTGCGCTTGATCTCATTTAAAAGCGTGTTTTTAGGGCTCTTGGTCCTATGCTCTAACGTCTTCTTTGCACAGGATGCTCAAACAGCCCTCTTCATGGATTTGGCGCCACAACACACGCGGCTGAATGTTTCAAGTCGTCCTGCAGCAGGCTATTTTGGAATGCCACTTTTGAGCAACTTTCGCATGGAATTGGGGAATTCCATGTTAGACCCTTCAAACTGGATGTTGCAAGCTTCCGGAGCTTCAGAGGCTAGCTTGAATCTCAATGCTGTCCGTGAATCATTGAGTGGTCGCAATGACTTGAGTGTCAACTTGCAATGGGATTGGTTGAGTGCAGGAGGTTTTAGCGCCAGCCGAAGATCGTTTTGGAGTGTAGCCGTATCCGAGCACATTCAATCCAATTTAGAACTTCCTGAGGATCTTCTTCTGTTGCCTTTTACAGGCAATTCTAACACATCAGAGGCAGGGTCTGGAGCTTTGGATTTTTCGTCTTTGAGCTTTCAGTTTTCCCACCGAAGAGAATTTGCTGGAACATGGCAGTTTCAATGGAATGAAAAGCTATCTAGCGGCGTTCGATTGGCATATCTCCAAGGCTTGAGCTTCGCAGGGACTCGCGACAACACGACACAATGGGCTGTAAATCCAGATACGTACGCTTGGACTGTTCAAGGAGGTTTCGGATTGGATGTCGCAGGCTTGCCTGACGCCGATGGCGAAGACTCGTTTGAAGCCACGGACTATTTGAATGCAAAAGGAAATCGGGGTGTTGCAGCGGATTTCGCCCTGCAATTTAATCCCTCTGATCGATGGACAGGCTTCGTCCAGGTCTCGAACGTCGGACAGCTCGATTGGAACACGCGCGCTCAAAACTGGAACATTTCGGATACCACGATGGTGTTCTCAGGCGTGTCTGTAGAGAATGTGGGTTCATTGGATTCCTGGCCAACCGATTCTTTGGAACATTTGTTGGAGAGTCAAGTTGACGACTGGGAGAATGCCTTCGAGATCGACACAACGCGATCGGGTTTTACGCAAAGGCTTGCTCCTAAATGGAGTGTTGGGCTGTCCTGGGAGGTGTTGAACACCTCACACCAGCGCGGAACACTCGGGGCATGGGGTCGGTCAAACGGTACGGGCTTCTTTGATTGGCGATTGAGCTACAACCACAAATTCAATGAGCGGTTGGCGGTGTCTTTGTCTAGGGGAGTGCTCCAAAGTCGACAAGGTACGTGGGGCTTGGCGGTGTGCATGAATGCAGGCCCACTGGCCATTTTTGTTGCCTCAGATCACATTGGGATTGCACAAAGCACTCGCATTGTTGTCGATCAGAGCAAAGGCGGGGTGGGGATTGTTCAGGATGCCTTTGTCGTACCAAATCAAGCGCATACAATGCAAATACAGGCTGGGTTGACATGGCGATTTGGGTGGCGAAATAAGAAAAAAGCTGGCTCAAATACAACGGGTAGGTTGGACGATCGCAGCTTCATTGGCAGCACACGCAGTCCCAATGCTGGACATAAAGGGCATCCTGGTGCGGTCCCATGCAGTGCCCCAGGAAGCTGGAAAGATTAAAACTTGGCTTATATTCGCATTCAATCTGCGAACAACGTATCCTTGACTACTCCCAACCGATTGGCGCTTTTGAGGTATCATATATTGGATGCCTGCTTTGTATGGGGAGAACCAACACAAAGTGACATACCGGAGCCTCCCAAGAAACTTTTCAAACCCGAGCTTTTAGAACGCGTGAACGCTCTTCTGAAGGAAGCTTCCCCAGGAATTAAGCCAATAGCGATGCGAACGCTCGAGAAAGACATCGCGGACATGCAGATGCTTTATGGTGTTGAAATCGTCAAGCACAGTGATCACAAGCGTGCGTACTATGCTTATTCAGAGTTTGGAATGTCCATTGGTTCTGGAGCGTTGACAGCTGAAGAGAAAGCGCAACTGCATGGATTGCTTGGGAACTTGTCACGTTTTCGCGGAGCACAGGGGTTTGAATGGTGGACAGAAATGGAGGCCTTACTTCGGCATCGATTTGACGTAGTGGCGCCTCAAAAAAAAGCGATTAAAAAGCGCGGTGTATCCCAAGACGTGCAGAGACGGATTTTCCCTCGTGTTCAGGAAAAAAGTGCTTTGAGGTGGTTGGAGGGGGCCGTGTCGGCGCTCCAATTGAACATGCCGGCGCGTGTTGGATTCACGACTTCTGATACTGAGCGTTCAGAAAGGCATTCAATGCTGATTGACAATCTGGTTGAGGAGACGGCAGGATGGCTGGTCCTAGCACTGGTTTGGGACGATGAAGCGCAGGAAGCGTTCCGCTTGGTATTGCCACTTGATTCCATCACGAGTTGGGATGATGTTTTGGTCGATGTTCCAGAAGGGTTAAAGGACGCCATTCCATTTGCGTGGTCTCGATATATTGATCAACGTTTCGCCCTTGTTCCAGGGGTGGTGAAAGATGCTGATGAGAAACCCTTAGCGATGCGGTTGTGGTTTGAAAATAAAACAGCTTCGCGTTACTTAACCCAGCCATTTCACACGTCGCAAGATCCGAGAATCGAACGTTCGGGCAATGGTGTAGCCATTCAAGTCAACTTGGTACCCAATGCACCGTTCATTCAATGGATTCTGCACCATGGAGCGGCGGCTCAAGTGTTGGAGCCTGCGTCGCTCCGAGAAATGATGGGGTTGGAGACGCAAAAAATGGCCCAGAGCTACGCTAAAATGTTCGGCCCGTGATGGAGTCAATTGACATTGAAGAACACGGCGTTGTCAAACATGAGTTTGCCGTTTTCCCAAAATCCACGGAAGAGGGGGTTGTCTGAAAAATAGACTACGCTTCCTCGCCCCATCGGTTGGGAACCAAAAACAAAGCTTTCGTCCAATTGGCGGTTTGCTCGTGTTCCAACAAAACCACTTACAGCTTCGGTCTCTGAACCAAACGTTCCAACATTCCATCCGTTGTTGAGCAATGCAAAACGACTCGAGTTGGATCTCAACGTGTAATACGGGGTGTCAGGATAGCCCCACGCCAAAGGATGAGAACGGTCAAGTTGAACTGGATAAATCGATCCATCTCCGATGCGCATGGCGCTTAAGCGCTGTCTTTCATCATAGGCTTGTTGGCGATCTGAAGCTTTTTCGGCGCTCGACTGCAGTCGGACTTGGTCTTCTTGTGTGTCATCGTCAAAGCGGTTCAATCCCCATCCTGATTCTCCTTCAAAGAGTCTCATCGCTCCAGATAAAACAATGAGTCGACCTCCATCGCGGACCCAATCCCCCAACGATTCCAACCAGGAGTCGTTTGCATTGCTATACCATCCCGAAGGCAAGACGATCACGTCAAATTCCGCCCATTCCAGAGGGTTAGAATTTTGAGCCGAAAGCATGGTCACCGGGTAATGCAATTCCTGTTCAAAATGCCACCACACCTCACCTGCACCCAAGCTTGATACTCCAGGCCCGGTGAGCGCACCGATACGTGGCGCCTGAATGGCCCAAACATCATCGGACCCCATGTCAGGACCTGCATCTGAAAACCCACCGGCAATCTCGTCTAGATGCACTCCATGTTCCGTCGCCAATTCACTGAGTTCACTCCACCATTGGGGACGTCCTTTGTGGTCTCCTCGAAGGACCAATATCGTTCCTGCTTCATGCTTTGACCCATTGCTTTCAAAAGACTTTGCATTTGCGCGTAAACGGAAACCTGAATGCAGAAGCTGAGCCATCAGGGGGGAATCTTGATCGCCTGTCCGGGCGAACGCGTAACCAAAAGCCTCGTTTTGTACGGGTTTGATGTTGGATGCAACATGGGGTGCTCCATTCAACGGGGCATCCAATCCAAAGGTGCGCAATCCATATGCAAATGGGGCACTCCAAGTGGTGATGTCGTACGTTAGAGAGTCAGTTAGTACGGGGTCTGGATCGAAAAGAACGCCTAAAATTCCAGAGTGCGTTTGGTATGCACTGATCACAAGGTCTCCCTCTTTCGGTTTCACTGATCGCTTTTGCCTGACACCATACTCCCAACCGGTCACCGATTTTTGATTTGAGGTCATGCTTTCGCTCGTGACACCGTGGCGGTCTAAAAACTTCACGAGTCGCTCAATACGAGCCGAGTTGTCTTCTGTTTTAGGGATGAGATACCCACCAAACCGTCCAATGGGTTGCGTGCGATTTCGATCGTAATAGGCGCCCCATTCATCGACCAATTTCTCTGCCAATCGTGCAGTTGTATACACAGCTTCCAAACTGCTTTCGACGTGATTTGCGATGCGATCATTCAGACTCAATAGCTGGTCTTGTGAGGTTTTAACGAGGACACCTGCGCCTCCGCTGCCGCCTTGCTCGTAAGTCATGCCAATGGCCCCGTTAAACATCGGGTAGGTGTCACCGTAACTTGGATAGAGAAGATCAAAAGACTCCTTGGTGTAATACAATTCACCACGAGCGTCAAAGGCCTCAGCGGTAGCTTGTCCTACTTCGTCTTGAAATGTTCTTTGCCATGGGGTGATGGATTCATGATAAGGCTCAGCTGCCGGGGCAAAGTAATAGGGGCTATTGTAGCCCATTTCGTGGTAGTCGCAATGAACATGGGGCATCCACTGATGGTAGACTGCGGATCGCATTTGACTCTCCTGCTGTTTTTGCCACGCCCAATCGCGGTTCAAGTCGAAGAGGTAGTGGTTTGGACGTCCTCCTGGCCAAGGCTCGTCATGCTCAAAGGCATTGGGGTCTGAATTGGGAGGGTTACTCGCAAACTGATTAAACCAAACGGCATAACGATCATGTCCATCTGGATTGAGACAGGGGTCAAGTAAAACAACCACATGGTTCAAGAAGTCCTCTCCGTCCAAAGCTGCTTGCCCGAGATCGTGCATGACTTTCAATGCGGCCTCAGTGCAAGCCGCTTCATTTCCATGGACATTGTAGCTGAGCCAGATGATGGCTAGATTATCGTATTCGGCGATACCCGTTCCTCCGCGCATGCGGTCAAGATGTTGGGCTCGAATGTTTTCGATGTTCTGCAAATTAGCGGCACTCGATAGAACCAGCAATTCCAAAGGTCTGCCTTCAAAAGATTCTCCGTACCGGATCAATTGAGAACCAGAAACGGCTTCATGAACATGCTCAGAATAATCGGATACAGCGTGGTGCAATGTGAAGCGGCCACCCAATTCGTGTCCCACAATTGCTGTAGGTTTCAGTAAGTCAATTTGAGCATCAAGACTTGAAATGAATACGGCAATGAAGGTCAAAACGACCAAAAGGCGTCCGTTTATGTTGAGGGAATGCATGCGGCCAAATTACATCCGCAGCGCCCAAACCACGACTCTTTGTTATTGACCTTGAGCGAATTCGACGATTTGTTCATCCAATGGCTTCACGCCACTCCGCAAGGAAGCCATAAGCTGTCCGTTTTCGTCAATCAAAAATTTATGGAAGTTCCACCCAACCTTGTGGTCGGCTACTCCATTCTCAGATGCAGAACAGAGCCATGAGTATACAGGGTGCTGGTCGCCACCGCCTACATGAACTTTCTCCATCATTTGGAACGAAACGCCATAATTCTTCGAGCAAAAGGATGCTATTTCTTCAGCAGATCCTGGCTCTTGACGTCCGAAATCATTGCAAGGAAATCCAATAACCACAAAATCATCTCCGCCATGGGCTTTATGGAGAGCCTCTAGATCGGTATATTGAGGCGTGTACCCACATTTTGACGCCGTGTTGACAATCAGGACGCGTTTTCCTTTGAAGGCCTCGAAAGAAACCAATTCACCTTCTAAATTTTTTGCTGTGAGGTCATAGAATGATGCCATGGAGGGGGTAGGGGGATAGCGATTGGATGAACGCATGAAATTCCAAGCACAAAGAGTTGTTGCGAGAAGCACAATGATTATGCTGAGGCTTGTGTAGGATGCAATAAATTTCATGAAAAGGATTACTTTGGCTTTGTTAACGTTGCAACCAATGGAGCCGAAGGTTTGTTCATTTCAGTGTAACTCTGACAATCGTCTTAAAATAAAAATGTAACTCATGCGCTCTAAACGTTATTTTAAAGGAGTCTCGTTTTTAGGTTGTACCATCCTCGCGGGTTCCTTTGGAGTGGTTTCGGCTCAATGCGAGACATTTGGTTTGTTTGACATCGGAGAAGACGTCGAAATCAACTGTGTTGATTCGTGCATCCAGTTAGTTTCTCCAAATATTGCCAGTGTTGCAATCGGAGGCTCGGATTACGAAGTGGAGGATATAGATTACGATCTTCCTTATGCCTTTAACCAAGGCGCTGTTGGAATCAATACCGGCGATGATGATGGAGCGGCTGCGACGAATGTTCCGATTGGCTTCTCGTTCAATTTTTACGGCAATGACTTCACCCAGTGCCGGCTGTCGCCAAACGGATGGATTTCATTCAATTTGAGTGAAACGGCACCTTACAATCCGCCAGGTACGATCCCCAATGGGAACATGCCTCTCAATAGTATTATGGCTAGTTACAGTGATCTGAATCCATCGACCTGTGGCAATGTGCGCTATGCGACCTATGGCGTGGCGCCGTGTCGTGAATTTGTAGTTTCATTCAATGCCGTGTGTCAATTCAGCTGTACGAGCAATCAGGTGAGTGCCGAAATCGTCTTATACGAAGGTTCCAATGTCATCGAGGTTTACCTCGGAAATCGGCCGTCTTGCAGTTGGGGCAATGCAGCAGTCGGGATTCAAAATTCTTCAGGGAATAGCGGTGTTTCGCCAGCAGGCTTCAATACCGGGAACTGGTCGGCCAATTCGGAAGCCTGGCGTTTTACGTCGTCTCAAGTTGTTGAGGGAACTACCTTATGGTACGAAGGAGATGATTTTTTGGGCATTGGTGATACCTTGGATTTCTGCACATCTCAAACCACGACTGTGACAGGGTGGTTTAGTCAATTGGCACCTGGAACATTTTGTACGGACTACGACATCAACGTAACAACGGCGGGATCCTATACGGCCAATCAGCAAATTGACTGGGCTATTTTATCTGACAATGGAGCGCTTTTATTTGAAGGGGGAGGCTTGTTTGATGGAGCCGCTTGCCTGTCCAATGGCTGTTTCGGTTTGGTGATGACCGATACAGGTGGCAACGGTTGGGGAGATGCGGTGCTGACGATCACATCTCCGGATGGTGAAGAGATTGGCGCGTATACATTGGAATCAGGTTCTTCGGGCTCTGCAAACTTTTGCGTCGATCAATACGACGGGCCTGCTCCGACGGCAGACGACTATGATCAGGTTGTGTCAGATGAACTGGAGGTGATTGCTGTAAGCGATGCAGATGCTGGTTTTTCATATCCGACGCCGCTCTGTTCGGGAGGAGAGCCGTTTCAAATCACGCCCAATTCGGAGGACGAGGGAACGTGGACCGTGGATTGCGAAGATTGTTTTGATGAGGAGACCTTGACCATCGACCCCGGGATAGCAGGCTCTGGCGCGTTGCAAGTGATTCATGTTGTTGACGGCTCGTGTTTTGCCGATGTCGAAACGCTCAACATTCCGATCGGTATCACGCCTACTCCGCTATTCACAGCGTCAACAGAGACACTGTGTTCTGGTGAGTTTTTTGATTTAAATGCGACACCGCCTTATGGTGCATGGACTGCTTCATGTGGGGAATGCATCAATGCCAATACGGGTGTCTTCTTTGCGGATGAAGCGGAGGTGGGGTTGAACGAGGTCACCTTTACAACGTTTGGAGTGTGTCCGGGTGAATCTTCGATGGGAATTGGAGTGTCTTCACCTTTAGAAGGAGTCGTTTCTGGGCCTGCCATCTTGTGTGAGGATGAGGTTGCAGAATTTGAGACAGATATTCCCGGGTTTTGGACATCTGACTGTTTCGGCTGCATGGATTCTTTGACCGGTGTTTTTGACGCTACGGGAATGGAATCCAATATTTGGAACATCGTTTTTACACCCGAATCGTATTGCCCAATTGTTTCGGAATTGCAGCTGGCTGTAAGCGAAAGCGTGGCCATTGGCGCCTCCAATGTTCCAGGTAGTTTCTGTGAGACATCGGATGAGTTCCAGTTCAATGTCAATGTGCCGGGAGGTACGTGGTCTGCTCCTTGTGCTGCATGCCTCGACAGTGCGGGCTTGTTTGTCGTGGGCAATGCGCCGATCGGATTGCTCGATGTGTCGTATTCCATCGCCAACGGTGCGTGCAATGACTCGTCTTCTTGGGTCGTCGATATCCAACCGACACTTCAGGCATCATTCAATGAACCGGACCCTTTGTGCGAAGCAGAACAGATGGGGTTGAGTTTTACATTCGACGCGGACATTCCTGCTGAGTATACATTGGGACAAAACGGCGTGTGGTCGTCATCGAATTGTCCAGGGTGTATTTTGAATCCAAACAACGGTTCATTCATCGCTGACCAGTTGGGCACAGTAGAAATTGAATTTATCTTCAGTAACGAATGCAGCGTACCGTTTATCGGAACAATAAACGTAGAGCCCCAAGTGGATGCGTCCATCGTTCCAATTCCCGAATTGTGCGAGTCAGGCGACATCCTTCCATTGCAAGCCGCTGATGGAGCAGGGGTCTGGTCCTCGGATTGTACGGGATGTATTATTGGAGGAGATCAATTTGACCCGAGCAACGGAGCCGGCGAATATGAAGTAACGTATACGTTGGATGGCGTTTGTTACGATCAGGACGTGGTGACTGTCCAAGTGGCCCCACAGCGCGATGCCGCAGTGACGCTGCCGGATTGGCTCTGTCTCTCAGCGGATTTTGTACAGCCTGGATTCCTTTGGGGAGGAGGTGTGTGGTCAGCGAATTGTGAAGACTGTGTAACCCAAAACAGTGGATCAATCAATCTTCAGGCAGCAGGCATAGGTGTATTGGAACTGACCCATGTGTTGGAAGGCCTTTGCGGAGATTCGGACATGGCCACAATGGAAATTGTAGGCTGTGACGTGGAGTTTGTAAACGTATTTTCTCCAAATGGAGATGGATTAAATGAAGAGCTGACCTTCAAGTACTTATCGTCTTTCCCGGGAAATGAGTTGCTCATTTTTGACCGCTGGGGCAATGAGGTGTACCAGAAGCTAGATTACGGCAACAACTGGCGCGCGGACGGGCTAGATGAGGGAACGTATTACTACGTTCTGACAATCCCGTCCAAGGAAACCATGAGTGGATCGTTTATGCTGTTACGCTGATTCCAAGGGTGTCGCAAATTGCTTTTTTAAGATTCAGAGCAGACTCGTTTGGGTGTTCTGATCGTGTTTGATCGGTTGCAACAACGCCGAGGTAGTTGAAGCCTGCGTATTCTGCTGTTCGTTCTAAATGGTGTAAATAGGAGGAGAGTGACCTTAGATTGCTCCCGTCAGGACTGTAAGACTCCAAAGAGGACCCTGTGGTGACGCTGCTGAGAAAGGGCTTTTCTTGCATGCAGCCACCATTTTCATCGAAAGCCCATCCAAAGGTGAACACGGAATCAACCCACCATTTGAGCATGGCGGGCATGCTGTACCAGTAAATTGGAAAGTGCATCACGACACTTTCAGCGGCGTCAATTGCGGCCTGTTCGATGGCTACGTCAAAGGTGCCTTCCGTTTGTTGCTGCGCTAAAATCCGAACGTCAAACCGTGTATCATCTTGAAAGCACGTGATGAACTCAAGTAAGAATCCTGATGGGTTAGAATCGGGATTGCCGATAAGAAGTAGATGTTTTTTCACGGGGAGTCAACACGCACATGCAGCGCGTGTTCATTTTTACTTGCCATTGAATGCAAACTGCAATCCAATCGAGAGGCTGTGAAGGTCGGGAGAGCGAATCTCTTCGAAAAAAGGAAGGAGAGAAGCCTCTGCCAATAAGCTAATGTTTCCTAAGCCAAGAGCGACTCGGGCATTGAGTTGGATGGGATTGATTGGGAAGTCACTCGTGGTTTGTTCCGTTTCTACTCCTCCTGATTTGAAGTGTGTTTTATACTGACTCCATATGCGAACGCCACCTACCAAGCCGGCTTCCACGTGTAAGCCTTTATCTCCTTTTCGGGATGTTCTTAAACTCACAAGGAAGGGGACCCGGAGATACACTGCATCGAGGCTGTTGCTGTTGATTGTGAGGGTGTCGCTGCCAATGAAGTTCGACATCACGCGTTCTTCATCTTCATTGAAGTATAAGATGCGCTCGTCATCAATTCCTACGTGCCACCAGTCGAATCCGAGCCCTGTGGCAAAAGCGATGTATTCTCCAATGAATCGTTGACGGTATTCAAACGGATTCAATTCAATTCTCCAGCTTTCTGTGACATGATCCAGTTTCATGCCCAAGTGAGTAGGCGCTCCCAAAGACGCGTCGTAGTCTTCCAGGTCTCCTTGAAATTGGCCCATGAGCACTTTGTTCAAGGAAATCCCACCCCAATAGCCCTCGCTTTCAGGTTTTTTCTTGGATTTAGACAGAGAGTCGCCTTCAAGCCAATCTGAAGACTTGGCGTTAAAGGGGAAAGCGACCATTCCAAAAATCAGCAAAAGAAGCGTAGGTGCTGTGTTGGTTTTCATGATCCTATTTTTAGCGTGTTACTCAAAATACATGCCAAAGAGACAAAGATGTCACGAATGCCTCGGGTTACGAAAACACACGGCTGAGATTGAACCCGAAGAAAAGGTCGCCATCGAGCCATCTTCCTGTAGTTTCCGTTAAAAAAGCACGTTCAAACATGCCTTGAGAATTGGTGATGTGAAGCTGAAACACATGGCCGCCTGTCTCAATGTCTACGCCCAACGACAGACTGTTGGTCGTTTCCTCATCGAGTCCGTTTACGAGGAAGTGGTATTCGGAATTGATGCTGACTCTGTGCGTGAGTTTGTGCCGTCCGCCCAATCCAAGCGTCCATTGGTCGTTACTCTTGCTCGTGATGTCAACCAAATTCCGATGAATAAAGGACGGGACAACCGCAAGGCTCGTGCGATCATTGATTTTACGGGTCACAATGAGCTGGTTTACATAGCTGAGTCGAGATGAAAACAGATTCTCTCGATCGGGTTCTTGCCAGCGCAGGCCGTTGGCCATAATCACGCCGTAGTAGGTCACGCTCACAGGGACACTGTTGTCAGATTTCTGTAAAAAAAGCTTGCCCTTCATGCTCGCCTCATAAGTCTTTTGGAAGGTGCTTCGTCCAACCCCTAATGTCCAGCGATCCGTTAGACCATAGTCAAAGCCCATTCTCATGCTCGCATTGTCAAGTCCCCAGAGGGAATATGCTCCTTCGTTGATTCTTCCAAATCGGTGGGCAATGACAAAATGCAAAACGCCAGCTCCGGGCGTTTCATTGCTTTGCATATTGATAACACGCGTATCCTTGAACGTTGCCGTCACAGCATGTGCTGTAGGTTCGGTGTCAAGTGCGTCAAGCAAACTTTGTCCAAGAGAAGAATAGCTTTGCAGTCCAAACAATACGATTGCCAGCCAAAAGGGAGAAATAAAGCGTACCATGGCATTCAATTTACCGAGGGGTTAAAACGGCGTCAACATACACCGTGATGCTCTCGGCAATTTGATTCCGAACCATTTTAGGGATGCGAATCTCGTGATCAGCTGTGAGGACATCAAATTGAGCTCTGATTTCCCAAGAGCCTGCATTGAACTGCATCTGACCTTGGATTGTTCTTGTTTGCGAAACTCCATGAACATTCAATTTCCCTGATGCTACGACTTCTTGCCATCCTGCTGTGGGATTCAACTCCTCCCAGTTTAAGATCGCGCCCTCAAAAGTCGCTCGAGGATGCTTTTCGCTTTCTATGTAGCTTTCATTAAAATGCTCCTCCATCAAGGCTTTGTCAAAATGAAAGGTGAGCATGGGGATTTGAAACGCAAAGCCACCATTTTTGCCCGCATCTAAAATGGCGCTCATTTGATCGGTTTCGGCTTCAATATCTTCCAACGGTGTTGCGGAAAAAAAGCGAACGTGTCCCTCTCTCGAGATAAACTGTTGAGCGTCCAAAGTTGAAGCAGCGCTGCAGAGCAGGAAAATTAAAAAAGTCAAGGTGTTTTTCATGATGGCTGCAATGGTCTATTCAAAAGGAGTGCCGTTGGCAACCCAATTTAGCAGTGCTTCAGTGTCGCACGCACTGAGTCCGCCATTGGGAGGCATGATATTGGGGTCGCTCAAAGGTAGCTGTATTCGATCTGCAAGTCCACTGTAGCTTGACGCGGCTACCACATGGTCGTAATTCGTAAGCAATAGGCCACCAGAAGGGTTGTTGCCACTATGGCATCCTTCGCAATGGTTTTCGATGATTTCAGCGATGTGCATTTGGTATGTAGCTTCGATTGGAGGGCAATCTGAACTACCATACAGAACAGACTCTACATTGTATTGACAGCTAAAGAGTGCCAGGCATGCTGTTATGAAAAGAATGGGAAATAAATGGATTCTCATGTGCGAAAGATAGCAACACATTCTACTCCAAGAAGCACACAAGAAATGGGATACACTATGGTCATGGCTGTAGATTGTTGGTCATGTCCGATATTTACACCGAACTAGAGCAACTCAAAGATGGGAAGAGCATTTGAATTCCGGAAAGCGCGCAAATTCAAGCGATGGGCAGCCATGGCCAAAACATTTGCGCGTCTGAATAAAGATCTGATCATCGCCATTCGAGAAGGCAACAGCGCTGATCCAGAAATGAATCCCCGTTTGCGCGCGGTTTTACAGAATTGTCGTGCGGCTAACATGCCCAAAGAGAATGTGGAGCGGGCCATTAAAAAAGCAACGGACAAGGATACTTCAGATTACAAAGAAGTCACTTTTGAGGGGTATGCTCCTCATGGAATAGCCGTATACGTTGAGACTGCTACAGACAATAACAACCGTACGGTGGCCAATGTCCGCAGTGTATTCAATAAGGGCAATGGGAATTTGGGGACAACGGGCTCTGTGGAATTCATGTTTGATCACATGTGTTTTTTCAAGATAACAGCTGAAGGAGTTGACGCTGAAATGCTTGAGCTAGATCTCATCGATTTCGGCGCTGAAGATGTGGATTTGGATGAAGATAACATTGTGATTTATGGTCCGTTTGAGTCCTTTGGAACGTTGCAAACCAAGCTGGAATCTGACGGCTATGCTATCGTAGAGTCGGGATTGGAGCGCATTCCCAACATCACAAAAGAGTTGGACCCGGAAGCGACGGTGGAGGTAGAGAAACTGATCGAAAAGTTGGAGGAAGACGACGACGTGCAGAATGTCTTCCACACCATGAGTTCTGCTTCTCCAGAAGAGGAGTGAAGACCGCGGGGGTTTTGGACGTTTAGAGGAGTAACTTCGCCGAATGGAACGGAAATTGGTCGAATCGGAAATGGTGTTATTGGACTTCCTCATGGATCACGGGGGATTCTCAACAAGAACGCGAGCTAGAACAGCAATCAAAGCTGGTTTGGTCACGGTGGATGGAACGATGGTTCGCATCCCATCAACGATGGTGGCAGCCGGTGTGACCATCACATGGACATCGCTTTCAAAAGCTGTAAAGCCCAAAGACTTCGATCTAGGAGGGGCTGCAAAGTCCTCGCACAAGGATCCTAAGACCATGCCAGCTCCCTACGATATCGTGCATGAAGACGAGCATTTGATTGCATATGTGAAACCTGCGGGAATGGTCTTCGCATCGCCAAAACCACAGGTGAAGACGAGCTATACGCGAATGCGGGAATGGATGTCTAAAGCACGTCCCGAATGCAAGGATGTACATTTTGTCAACCGGATCGAAAAGGAATCATCGGGGATTTGCTTGATCGCAAAAGACCTCCAGTTGAGGAAGCATTTGCAAGACCATTGGGATAGCGCAGAGACGGGCATGTATGTCGTAGTTGACGGTCACTTGCCTCCAGATGATGTTATTACGGCCTTTGAACCCTCTGAGGACACCAAGAAGCGTGGCCCTTTGAGAGAATTTCCATACCGAACGATGCGAGCCACTTCAACGCATACCATGCTCAAATTTCGCATGCGCTTTGATGATGTGCCGGTTTTGATGTCCGGCCTTCGGCGTCACAGCTGCATGGTCGTGGGCAAGGGAAAGGAAGCTCCTGATCCAATGGGACGATCAGGTTTGCACTTGTACGCTGTTGAAATTAAGGGCCTCGATGGAGAGCAACAGGAATTGAAGTCAAGGGTCCCCAATGAGTTTTTACAATTGATGAAGGGAGGAAAAGGGCCCAAGGCGATTCCTGGAAAATCAGCGAATAAAAAAACGCGTTCACCTCAAGAGGGAACGCGTCATACGCGGTAAAGCGAACGGTTTCTTTAAAGATTGTAGCGAGCTTCGAGCCAGTCTCGAAGTTCTATGGACTCCATCGAGCTTAGGCTTCTGAAGGCGATGCGCATGGCCCTGCGGATCATAACAGGTTCACCGTGTACGTGACGAATGAGCGTTTTGTACTGTTCAAGTGCGCTCGGTGCGTGTGTAAGGGGAATACCTGGAATGGACATAATCGCAATGTATTGTAATCGAGTTCTCCTACGTCGCCAACGCATTGGATGTTTCAAATAAGGGCCTCTAATTTCAGTTCATTTATCATAACATACTTAAATATAGTTGTTTAGAATACAAAACGCCGGGACGTTTCCCAGCGTCCTGCCTAACCTAAACCAAATTGTCTAAAGCTTCTATCTAGACGACTTTCGGAATACAATTGGCAAGGGCCGTGCCAAAATGATTAATAGGAGATGGACTTGGGGCTAACTCCCGTTAAATTTGGTCTTTCAAAATCCTCCTCTCATGGCAAATCCAGTTTATATCGTCTCAGCAAAACGTACTCCAATGGGGAGTTTTCTAGGTTCTCTTTCAAAAGTACCTGCGACAGCACTCGGCAGTGCAGCCATTCGAGGAGCGATTGAAGCTGCTGGAATTGACGCTTCGGAAGTACAGGAAGTATTCATGGGCAATGTCTTGCAGGCTGGATTGGGTCAGGCACCTGCTCGTCAAGCTGCAATGGGAGCCGGAATTCCGGATTCTGTTCCGTGTACAACAATCAATAAGGTTTGTGCAAGTGGAATGAAATCCATAGCGCTCGCTTCACATGCAATCGCCTTAGGCGATGCAGACATTGTTGTGGCCGGCGGTATGGAAAACATGAGCCAGGTACCGCATTACCTCAACGGACGCAACGGCACGAAATTTGGCGACCTATCGGCCAAGGACGGCATGTTATTGGACGGATTGACTGATGTGTACAATGCCACACATATGGGCAACTGCGCAGAGTTGTGCGCGAAAGAGCACAGCATTTCGCGTGAGGCGCAAGATGATTTCGCTATAGCGAGTTATGAGAAAGCTGCCAAAGCGTGGTCTGAGGGTCAATTTGACGCTGAGATTGTTCCCGTTTCTGTTCCACAACGAAAGGGAGACCCGATCGTCATTGATTGTGACGAGGAGTTTACCCAGGTAAAAATGGATCGCATTCGAAGTTTGCGACCGGCCTTTCAAAAGGATGGGACTATTACGGCAGCCAATGCATCGACCTTGAATGACGGCGCCAGCGCCTTGGTTTTGGCCTCGGCAGCTGCCGTGGAGCGATTGGGGCTTCAACCTTTGGCTAAGCTGGTTTCGGCAGCAGATGCAGCACACCAACCTGAATGGTTCACGACGGCACCCGCTAAGGCTGTCCCATTGGCTCTAAAGAAGGCCGGATGGGAAACAGAACAAGTTGATTTGTGGGAATTGAATGAAGCCTTTGCTGTTGTTGGTTTGGCCAATATGGCCTTGTTGAATTTAGATGCAGCTAAGGTCAATGTGAATGGAGGTGCGGTAGCGTTGGGCCATCCGCTCGGATCTAGCGGTTCACGGATTGTCGTGACTTTAATCCATGCGCTTCGAAAGCAGGGCTTGAAGAAGGGTGCAGCTGGGATTTGCAACGGAGGAGGAGGCGCTTCGGCAATGACAGTTGAATTGATTTGATTGAAATATGATGCCTGAAAACCTCTTTGAAATTACCGTTCCTGTGGCTCCGCTGCGGTCCTCTCCCTCAGATCGGGCAGAGATGGTTTCTCAAATGCTCGCAGGCGAATACTGTCGGTTCATAGCACATGGAGAGAAGGATTGGATTGAGGTTGAATTGGTAAACGACGGGTATAAGGGGTGGTGCGATGTCAAACAGCTGCGTTCCTTGCCATTGAATTCGGAAGCAGGCCATTCCAACACCTCGGTGTTAACCCAAGCTCCTATTTCCTTGTGGCGACGCGAGAACGGAGCGCAATTGGCCTTGCCAGCGGGGTCTCGATTGCAATGCAGTCTGACGGGTGAATGGCAATTGTCTGGGAGTTCAATTGAACCGCTTACTGCTTTGGATGTGTGCTTTGCTCCGTGTGCAAGTCCATTGGAAGTGGCCATGAACTTGCTGGGTTCTCCTTATCTCTGGGGAGGTAAGACAGCTTTAGGTGTGGATTGTTCGGGACTGACTCAATTGTCTTTTTTCCTCTGCGGAATGTTGCTGCCGCGAGACGCGAGTGATCAAAAGAAAGTCGGGTCGCCAATTGAATTTGAAGCGAGGGCCTCAGGTGACTTGGCATTTTTTTCAAATGAACAGGGGGCAATTATTCATGTGGGAATCTTAGCGAACGAAGGGAGCATCGTCCATGCTGCAGGTGAAGTATGCATGGATGAATTTGATTCAAAGGGCATCTCAAGCGAAGGGAATAACACCCATGTGCTGGATTCCATTCGACGAATCAACTGATCACTCCTGTTCCAAATTAAAGGATTGGTTGTTTGCTGCCATATCTCGTAGCAAAGGCGCTGGTCGATAGCGGTCTTCTCCATAACGCTCCTGCAGGCTTTGTAGATGCCCTAACACCGTTTCAACACCCCATTCATTCGCCCAAGCGAGAAGGCCCTTTGGATAGTTGACTCCCCGTGTCATGGCGAGTTCTAAATCCACGGCTGTTGCAATGCCCAAGGAAAGGGCGTCTGCGGCTTCGTTGATGAGCATGGATACGATCCGGTGTTGGATCCACTCGGGGTCCTTCATTGCATTGGGCGCGCTTGATGCAACAGGAGCACCGTCATAACGGTAGTATCCCCGTCCAGACTTTCTGCCAAGCCAACCGGCTTCGACGTGTTGCTTTTGAATCAAGCTTGGACGATAACGCGGGTCAAAATAGAAGGCTTCAAAGACCGAAACGGTCACGGCATAGTTGATGTCATTTCCGATTAAGTCCATCAACTCAAAGGGGCCCATACGAAAACCAATCGCTTTCATAGCGGCATCCACTTCCGAAGTGGTTGCGAGTTCTTCCTCTACAATTCGGAGAGCTTCCCCGTAAAACGGGCGCGCGAGACGATTGACAATAAACCCCGGGGTATCCTTTGCTTGAACGGGTGTCTTTCCCCATTGGCTCATCCAATCAATACAGCGTGGGATGTGACTTAAGTCCGTCTGCATAGCAGGAACAACTTCAACCAATTGCATCAAAGGGGCCGGATTGAAAAAATGCAGTCCTAAAAAGCGCTCAGGATGTTGCAGTGAACTGGCCAAACCAGTGACGGATAGCGAAGACGTGTTGGTTGCGATCAGACACGCATCCGAAACGACATTTTCTAGGGACGCAAAGACCTTTTGTTTTACCGTTACATTCTCAACGATGGCCTCAATAACAAGGGTGCAAGAACTTAGCTTTTGAATTTCCGTTGTACGGTCAATGCTCAATTGAAGGGCTACAGATTCATCTGGTGTGATTCGACTTTTCTCGACCAGTCGATTGCAGACTTTGGCCAATGCTGCTGAGCTGTGAGTCAAGACCTCATTTG
>CAJWIF010000026.1 GCA_913041135.1 uncultured Flavobacteriales bacterium | reverse complement strand
CCTTGGCTGCAGGGCAATACAACCTGCTGATGGTAGCAGGCAATGGCAGTTCTGTGGCCTCGGATTCAGCAACATTGACTGTGTTGCCCGGCAGTCCTGTCACCGCTTGGCCACCCAATGGGTCTGAGGACGGCATCACTTACCTCTCCGACACGAGTGTGCGGCTTCAATTGTATGCCCCGTCAAAAGAGCACGTATTCGCAGTGGGAGACTTTAATAATTGGGAGCTTAGTTACGATTACTTGATGACGCCCACTCCAGATCAGTCGCGTTACTGGATTGATCTCAGCGGCTTAACACCCGGCCAAGAATATCGATTTCACTACCACATCATGCCCGACGACATGCGGGTCGCAGATGCTTACTCAGAAGTGGTCTTGGATCCATGGAATGATGGCTGGATTTCAGAATCGACCTACCCGGATTTGATGCCCTTTCCTAACATGCTGACAGAGAACAAGCCCGTTTCCGTGTTTCAAACAGCGCAACAAGATTACACTTGGAGCGATGCAGAATTTCAGCGACCAGAAAACGACCAATTAATTGTGTATGAATTGCTCGTTCGCGACTTCACTGAAGAACGCAATTTCCAGACCATATTGGACACCTTAGATTATCTCGATCGACTTGGGATCAACGCCATCGAGTTCCTTCCTATCAATGAGTTCAATGGAAACGACAGCTGGGGATACAACCCCACATTCTATTTGGCACTCGACAAAGCTTATGGAACGAAAAACGCGTTTAAAACGCTCGTGAATGCTTGCCATGAACGTGGAATCGCTGTCATTTTAGATGTCGCATTGAATCATGCGGACACCCCCAATCCATTTCTCGAGATGTATTGGAACGATGCTGAAAATCAACCAGCTGCGAGCAACCCGTGGTTCAATGAAGTGTCGCCATCACCGGAAACGTGGTTTTATGATTGGAATCACGAAAGCGGGGCCACAGTGGCCTTCATGAAACGAACATTGGCCTATTGGATCAATGAATATCATGTGGACGGATACCGATTGGACTTTTCAAAAGGCATGACCCAAACCTCCGGCTGGGGCAATGGATATGACCAAAGCCGGATCAACATCCTCAACAACTATGCAAGTCACGTGTGGAGTGCCGACCCTGGTATCTACATGATTTTAGAACACTGGACTGACAACAGTGAATTGCAAGCCTTGGTCGAAGATGGGTTCATGGTTTGGGCAAATACGTCCCATGATTATTCCGAAGCTTTGATGGGCTATGGATCTAATTTCAATTGGGCGAATTATCAGGAACAGGGCATGTCCTCGCCCCACGTGGTAAGCTATCCAGAAAGCCACGATGAAGAACGCTTGATCTACAAGGCACTTTCATTTGGAAATGGCGACGGTGGTTACCAAGTTTCCGACTTGAATACGGCTTTGGCTCGCATGGAAGCCTTGCAGTGCTTCAACATCCCACTTCCTGGGCCAAAAATGCTCTATCAATTTGAAGAGTTGGGCTACGATTACAGCATCAACACGTGCAGTGATGGTACGACCATCAGCGAAAATTGCCGCACAGAAGCCAAACCTGTCCGATGGGATTATCGGGACAATGCGAATCGCTATCGCATCCACGAGGTCATCTCGGGACTGGCTCATCTAAAAACAACGTATCCCGACCCTTTCACTTCGAACAACTACAACTTTGATGTTGGAGGCTATGGAAAGCGCCTTCTCATCAATGGCATCGACCTCAATGCAGTGATTGTTGCCAATTTTAAGGTGACCGACTTGAGCATGATTCCGGGGTTTCAGCATACCGGAATGTGGTACGACTACTTCACAGGGACATCCTTTGACGTTTCGGATGTGAATGCGTTTATGGATTTCGCTCCAGGCGAGTACCATGTATTTTTGGATGCTGACATCGCCTCACCTATAACCAATGGAATCAGCGCACATGCCGGTTCTGATCTTCAGTTTAATCTCAGCCCCAACCCTGCCTCGCAAGTCATTCACGGTTCATTCTCATTGCAATCATTGAATGCCTGTGAATTGAAAGTCATGGACACCACCGGTAAAGTAGTTTCCATTCAACACGTCACACCATGGCATGTTGGAACCACTGAATTCAATATTCCCGTTGCTGATTGGCCTAATGGATTGTATTTCATTCAGCTTGAGCATGATGGCCATTCGGATACACAGCGCGTCATTGTTCTTTGATGATGCTGTTTTAGGTGTTGTTTATTTTTTTGAATCCATAAGTTTGCCTCGTAAACCTCATTTGATGCGCTTAAAATCAATTCTCCTTTTGCTCATCCTGAGCAGTCCGCTTCTTGGCTTCGGTCAAACGTTGAGCGGTACAATCGTCGATGCGCAAGGCAATCTCTTGCCCTCCGCCTCGGTTATTGTCGATGGAACGGATGGTCAGTTCGCAGGAATGGACGGAAGCTTCTCGCTGTCCCTATCACAAGGAAACCATCAGGTCTCCTTCTCATTCATTGGGTACCTCACCCAAAAACGCTCCGTTGACATTCAAAACACCTCCATTGAATGGACCATTGTTTTGGAGGAAGATGCGGTGATGATTGAGGATGTTGTCGTTGTGGGCTACGGTGTTCAACGTAAAAAAGAAGTCACTGGATCAATTGTTCAAGTTTCTGCCAAACAAATCACAGGAATTCAAACGCCTTCTTTTGAAGCCGCACTTCAAGGGCAGGCCGCTGGTGTTCAAGTGAGCCAATCCTCAGGTGTAGCTGGATCAGCTTCCCTTATTCGCGTGCGGGGAGTCGCTTCTGTTTCCGCAGCCGGGGACCCGCTCTATGTCATCGACGGTATTCCGATCACCCAAGAATATTTCTTGCGAGGAAATTCAGGAGCCTTCAATAACAATCCTCTGGCTTCCATCAACCCCAACGACATCGAGTCTGTTGAGATTCTTAAGGACGCAGCTGCGACTGGAATTTACGGGTCACGAGGAGCCAATGGAGTCATCTTGATCACCACAAAGCGCGGAAGAAAAGGGACTTCCTTTGAATTTAGCACACGAGCAGGATTCGGAACTCCTGCCACGCGCCCAAACATGATGGACACCGAGTCATATTTGACCCTGCGTCAAGAAGCATGGGAAAATGATGGGGGAACAGGATACGTATGGCTTCCGAACATGACGTCTTCTTCAGATGATCCTTTGACACGTCAGCAGGCGTATCAGCAGGCGATGCAGACCAATACCAATTGGGTCGACGAAACAACAGGTCTAGGAACCAAAGGAAATGTCAATTTTGGAGTGCGGCATGGCGGTGACCGCTACAATCTGTATGCCGGAGTTTCACAAGACAACAACGGAAGCTATCTATTAGGCAACAGCTACAACCGTTCAAGCGCACGAGTCAATTTTGATTGGAGCCCAAAACCTTGGGCCAAGGTCATTTTAAGTTCATCCCTGAGCCGAGGTCAAAACAACCGGATTGATGCGGCTTGGTCAGGCGGATTGGGAGATGCCATGTCCAATGCACTGCCCTATTACCCCGTTCGTTATTTAGAGGATCAAGTTGATGCCAATGGTAACGTAACCAATGAAGCGGGAGAATATTTCTTGTGGTTCGATGAATGGGGAAGCACAAAGAATCCAGTCGCAATTCGTGAATTAAAGCAATGGAAGAACACAGAGGACCGTTCCATCAACAACGCACAATTGGTATTGACTCCCCTCAAAGACCTTCATGTCAAACTATCAGGGGGGTTTGACTACATGCACCTCAAGGAGGACCTGTTCAATCCAGGAGCCTTGTCGATCACCTCGGATCTTGGGAGCGCCAATCGCAATGCGAACTACGTTCTCAATTGGAACTACAGCGCCACCGCGGACTATTTGTTGGAATTGGATGACACCCAGACTTTAAACTTTCTTGTTGGTAGTGAATTTCAACGTACGGACAACTATGGATACGGCTTGTTTTACGGACAAGTAGACGGGCCCATTTTTGAGAACGATTCCCTCTCAGATGATGCTGCCAATGTCAACAGAACGGTCAACTTGCCTTCACAGCATAGCTTCTTGTCGTACTTCGGACGAGTCAACTATGCGCTGAAAGACCGGTATTTCGTTCAAGCGACAGCCCGTGTAGACGGAAGCTCTCGTTTTGGTCGGGAGAGTCGTTATGGATTCTTTCCTTCATTGTCCGCAGGGTGGGTCATTTCTGATGAGTCGTGGTTCTCTTCGAAGCACGTGAATTTCTTGAAATTTCGTTCGAGTATCGGATTTACCGGAAATGCAGCGTTGCCAGATTACGCGCGATTCGGTACGTACTCACCCGCAAACAATGGCAACACGTATGCAGGAGATTCCATTCTTTACCCGATTCAACCGGAAAACCCTTTCTTACAATGGGAAACTTCCCGAACGGTTGATGCCAGTGTAGAAATGGGACTGTGGCAAGACCGGGTCACCTTGGAGCTCGCAGGCTACCACAAGTATTCCACAGATGTCCTCATGAATGTGAGCACACCAGCAAGCACAGGATTCACCAACTTTTGGGACAATGTTGGCACCATCCTCAATCGCGGAGTTGAATTTTCCATCAAGTCCAGAAACTTGATCGGGGCGTTTCAGTGGAATACAGACTTGAACATTGCACGCAACTTCAATGAGCTGATTGACATCGGAGACTACACACCCGATGCTGTCAGTGGCGGAACCAATGATTCGCGTGTCATCGTAGGCCGACCTGTCGGGAGTTTCTACTTGGTCGAACACAGCCATGTTGATCCTGAAACGGGACTTCCTGTTTATTTGGACCTCGACGGAAACGAGACTTACGAGTACAACAACGACATCCGTAAATATGTGGGTGACGGACTGCCGGACGTCATTGGTGGAATGAATAACACCTTTCGTTACAAGAACTGGGACCTCAGCGGCTTGGCCACCTTTAGTATTGGAGCTAAAATCTTCGATTCCTCTGCAAAAAGACAACTGGGTGTCGTGACGGGATGGAATATGCGAGAAGAAAAGCTGGATAGGTGGAGACAGCCGGGAGATGAGGCTACCTACCCAAGACTCACCTTGGACGAGACGACGTACAGTTTGCCTTCAGGGTTTCCTTGGTGGAATACCAGTTTGTTCATTTACGATGCCTCGTATATCCGTCTGCGGAACGTGACTCTAGGGTTCACCGTTCCCTTGCCTCCGGGATCTACGATGTCAGCGTGTCGCATTGCATTGAATGCAACCAATCTGCTGACAATCACTAATTTTCCAGGCCTTGACCCCGAAGTTGTACGTGATTTCGAAAATGCACAAGACCGCAACATGAGTCCAAACGTGACGTATTTGACGCCACCGCAGGAACGGGCGATCACGTTGTCGATATCGACCACATTTTAATCCCAGCTTATCATGAAAATGAAACACCTCCTCCTTTTTGCTGGCATTGCGATGACTGCCATCTCATGTGACCGGCTCCTTGAATTTGAACCCGGGGATGTCATCTTGGCCGAAGACGCCATTCAAGACACGGATGACTTACAACGGCTGCTGGTTAGTACCTATGACGTCTTGGCCAACCTGTATGGTGGTCGCGTTCAAATCATCAACGAATTGCGCGGCCCCAATTTTGGAGCACCCGATAATAGCCTGGACTTTACCGCGGTTTACAACCGTGAGACCACTTTTTTCACCGGCATCAATGGCGGTGCATACACCGACTTCTATTATGCGATTTACCGTTCAAATGTTCTCATTGAGAACTTTCAATTTGTAACGGACCTCACGGCAGCAGATGAACTTCGTCTTGAAGCAGAAGCTCGGTTTGTACGGGCCATTTGCCATTGGGGAGCTGTGAAAATCTATGCGCGGCCTTACGGATACACGCCGGACAATAGCCATCCTGGTGTACCGCTTCGCCTCAAGTCCAGTCAAGACCCATTGCCACGTGCTCCCGTCGGTGCTGTTTACGCGGCCATTGTTGAGGATCTCAACTTTGCCTTGCTGAATTTGCCTTCGACCAATGGTGTATACGCGACGCAACATGCCGCTCGGGCTTATCTCGCACAAGTGCATTTTTTAATGGGAGACTATGCCCTGGCCGCAACGTATGCTTCTTCTATCATCGAATCAGGAGACTTCACGCTGGACGAGGACCTCGACCGTTTTGAAACAGACATGATCAACACTGAAACAATCTTTGGAATCATCAGCCAACCCAATGATTTCAGGAGTTCTTGGTTTCGTGACAATTTGCGTTCAGACAATACGAGCTCTCCCCAATTGGCATTCAGCGAAGACTTCGCATTCTTCATGAGCCTTTCTGGAGCAGGTGACGCACGCTCTCAATGGTATACTCCCGGTACTCGCGCGCTTTGCAATCGATTCAACAACAAAGAATACTTCAATATCCCATTGGCACATCTGACCTTAATGCATCTTATTCGTGCAGAGGCATTGGCTGAAACCGGGTTGGAATTGCCCACGGCCATTGACGACATCAATGCCATTCGAGATCGAGCGTATGGACCTGGTAATTTTGTTTTATCAGAGTCAGCTACGGCTGAAGAAATCCGAGATGCAGCTCGTGAAGAATTTCGAAAGGAAACTGCGGGTGAAGGCCATTGGACGGACCAGTTGTTACGCAGAGGAACCATGGGCGAAGACATTCTCATTCGGGATGCCTCTTGGGACTGTCCAGGAATGTCACTTCAATTCTCCAATTCAGAAAACACGGTGGACGGCTTCGTCCTCAACGAAGAAGGCGGTTGTCTTTAAATCGAAATCATGATGCTACAATCCACACGCTTCAACACTGCATTGACCCTACTCGTCTGCAGTACACTCCTCTTCGCTTTAAATTCATGCAAACCAGAGGTTACCGGTGCATTGGGCGAGCCATTTGATAAGGTCGAGGGTATGATCGGCACCTGGGAACTCCAGGCCTTTACACAACAAGACCTCAACAGCCCCATTAAGGAAACCCGCGATCTTAGTGACTTTTTCCTCGACGGAATCGCAACGCCTTTGCAAATCACCTTTGATGCCAACCGCAACTATTCAGTCGCCATTGAATTGGGAAAGAATTACTTCGGTGAGGGCGGAACCTGGGGGTTTGATGATGATTTGTATCCAAGTTATCTACAGCTCTACACAGTCTCCGACACCCTACAGTACAACTTGGGGGGCATGGTACGGAGCTTTGACCAATCCATGCGGATTGAGTACAGAAGGGACTGCAACGATGCGCCCACCAATATTTACACGTTCGAATTCAACCGAATCAATTGATTCTCATGAAGAAGCTACTCACCATTTTACTGGCCGTGTCTCCAGCATTCTTAGCGCATGCTCAAAAAGCTTACGTTTTGCCTTCTCCTACCGATGCCAATTCTGAGATGACCTTGTTCATCGACATGAATCAAAGCGAAGATGGAATTCAAGGCAACGGTTTATCAGGGATTCTCGATGCTTTTCCAGATACCACGTTGTATTTGTGGACTTGGGACCCATCAGGTCCCGCTGCGGGCAATGGCGATTGGGACAACTCCGCAGACCACCAAGCATTGACCAAAGTGGGACCCAAGTTGTATGCTATGACCTTTGTACCCACTGATTATTATGGTGTGGATGGCCCCACGCTTTTCTCAAGAGGCATCTCGTGTTTGGCCAAATTGAGAAGTGGCATGGCGATGGAAGGTTTTGCCTTTGAGGCCAAATCCGAAGACATGCATGTCGATATCGTTCCTGAATTGTGCAATGGCCGCATCTGTATCTTTCCTGAATTGCGGGAACGCGATGATTACCTCACGTTGACCTACAACAACGACAAAGAGGTGCAATATGAAGGTTTGCAAGACATGGGTGAGGATGAGTGTTACCTCTATCTGCTCGGCAAAGTGGACTTGTTCACCGACTATGAATACGTCCCCTTGGAATTGGTGACCTCAACGCCTGAATTGAAGTTGACTGCTATGGGCGACGGTAAATTCAGGACAACCATGATTCCTGAAGATTTTTTCGCTTCTGTTTTGATGGAAGGAGAAACACTCAGTGAAATCTACTTTTACATCGTTCGAGAAGGATTTACGTATCCTCCTGGCCCTCCTCCCTATCAAATCATCTCGTTTTTAGATTGCGAATGAACTTGCGCATCATCTCAGGAGTCTCGACCCTGATCGTTTTCGGTTTACTGGGAGCTTGTAAAACTGAAAACAGAGGGTATAACCTGCAACAACCGTTCACTCCTATTCAGCTTCTTTCAGACTCAACGGTCGTCGTTTTAGATGACTTTCTTGGGAATGAATTGCTGATTGATTCTGTTTTTTATGGACGTCGGAAAGTCAATATTCTGCCTATCGAGAATTCACAGAACGGGAAGGTCACACTGTACCAACAACCGCAAGGAGGTCTCGGGGTATTGGCCATTTGGTCCAATGGAGACCACTGGGACATTCCCGTGTTTCCATCTGAAATGGAACAGGTCCAGTTTCGCTTGGATGGGTATGACAATGCACAATCAGTCTTCTTAAAAGGTGCCATGAACGGGTGGAGTTCGACAGCGAGCCCGCTCACATATGATGGCACGGGCTGGACGTGTCCTTTAACGCTCGCTCGCGGAAAGCATGCGTATCAATTAATCATCGATGGTCAAGAACAAGCAGACCCCACCAACGCCAACAGCGTTCCCAATGGATTTGGGGCCCTCAACTCCATCTTACAAGTGGGCAATGAGACCGCCAATCTACCTATCTCGGTACGCACTATTGGATCCAAAAGCCGTACCACGAAGTTTCTCATCACCACCTCCCCAGGAGCACTCGTCCATGGTTTTTGGGACTCGAAAGTTTTTGCCTTTCGCCAGGCCGATTCAACGGGTCTCGTATCCGTAGGTATTCCATCGATCGCTTTCGGAAAAGACCGCTCACACATCCAATTTTGGGCCCATACCCAAGACCAACGGAGCCAAGAGGTCGTAATCCCTTTAAATCAAGGCGTGCCCATTTCAAATGCGGAAGACTTGAGTCGAAGTGACCGGCATGCAATGGTCATGTATTTTTTGATGGTGGACCGATTTGCCAACGGAAACAGCCAAAATGACCTCCTTACTAACGACCCAGGGATCCACCCGCGCGCTCAGTATCAGGGAGGTGATTTTGCGGGGATTCAAAATCGATTGAGTTATCTCGATTCATTGGGGACCAATACCGTTTGGGTTTCCCCCATCACCCCGAATCCCAAAGATGCTTGGGGGTTTTGGACTGATCCAAGTACAGAATTAACAAGTAAGTTCAGTGCCTACCATGGCTATTGGCCCATCCAATCCAGTGGCACAGATGCTCGTTTTGGAAGCATGGACGAATTCCATGGCCTGGTGGATGACATCCACGATCGCGGCATGAACATCCTCGTTGATTATGTAGCCAACCATGTGCACCAAGACCATCCTGTGTACAAGCAGCACCCGGATTGGGTGACCTCCCTTTACTTGCCTGATGGAACTATGAACACCCAATTATGGGACGAACAGCGTCTAACGACCTGGTTTGACACCTTCATGCCGACCTTAGATTTGGAGCGGCCCGAAGTGGTCCATACAATGACAGACAGCGCCATGTGGTGGGTTCATCAGACCGATATCGATGGATTCCGTCACGATGCCACCAAACACATCCCTGAACTGTTTTGGCGGGAATTAACGGCTAAGATGAAGCGCACCGGTTCAGATGGCAGCCACACGCCATTGTTCCAAATTGGAGAGACGTACGGAAGCCCTGAGCTTATCGCTCAGTATATCTCCTCGGGGATGCTAGACGCCCAATTTGACTTCAACCTATACGATGCATTGGTCGCCTCTTTGTCCGACCCTCAAGGCTCCTTGTCCGATTTGATTGATGTCGCGAATCAAAGTTTGCACGTGTATGGAGCGCATCACCTCATGGGCAATATTACCGGCAACCAAGACAGGCCGCGTTTTGCCTCGTTGGCCGATGGCTCTCTATTACCAGGTGAAGACACCAAATTGGCCGGATGGACTCGTAACATCCAACACCAGGGAACCGATGGCTATGTGCGCATGGGCTACCTGATGGCATTTTTGATGTCCACTCCAGGTATTCCTTGCATTTATTATGGGGACGAGATTGCAGACGTTGGTGGCAATGATCCTGATAATAGAAGAATGATGCGCTTTGATGACTGGAATGAATCCGAAACGGCGGCGTGGCAAAACACCTCCGATTGGATCCACCTGCGGCGGAGCCGCATGAGCATGCTCTATGGCCAAACGGCATATCGAGAAATCAAACCAGGCGTTTTGGAGATTCGACGAAGCTATCTGGATGAGGAGACAGTGGTTGTCATCAACACCACAGACGACGCAGTGCTTCTATCCAACCCACAGCAAGAAGTCTATCGTGTTCTGATTGGGGAAAATCCGATTGAGCAGAATATCATTGAAATGCCTGCAGCATCGACAATGGCATTGGACGTGGCATCCGCTACCTCCTAAGGACGTTCAATCCTCGATCACGGCTTCGTCTAAGACATAGCGGTCGCGAAGTTCCCACTGACCACTCCCGTCGTTGATCAATCGGTCCATACGGAGTTGGCCAGGCAAACGCTGAATGCGCAACTCGATGAGCATGGCACGTCCCGATTCATTCCCTCCCCGACTCATCACAACCTGAGGTCCCGTATTGTCCACAAACCACGTTGATGACACCGGCTTATTGTCCTCTAGGGAGGTCATCTTGACTCGTTCATTTTGCGCATCCCAACTCCACATTTCTACGCGTTCTCGAATTCCATCATCTCCAGAAATTGCAAATTGCAAAACGAATCCATCCTCACTTCCATTGCGCAATCCGTCGAGTCGAATATCATGAGTAGCCAGAATTTCACTGTCAACAATCTCCAACCGTCCGACATACGTTCCTTCAAGGGCAAACATCCAATCCGGTGTTTGGGCGCTGGTCTGCATTGCCAAAAAGCACGACAAGAACAGCATTACTATTGAAAATGGCTCCTTAAAATGATTCATATCGTCCAGTTTTTGTTCTGACAAAGAAAGCGTCATTACCTTCGCTTCATGCTTAAGAAATTGAATTTTGTTCTCCTAGCCTTGGTGGTATCCTTGGCTGCCCTCGCTCAACCCACTTGGGAAGTAGGCAATACAACTCTAACAGAGTACGACCTGGTCACAGGTGTCCAAATCCCGTGGGAAATTCTTTGGGGGCCAGACGGCCATCTCTGGATGACTTCTCGCAAGGGTGAAGTGCTGCGCATTGACCCGGCCTCAGGAAATTACACCGTCGTGTTGGAAAAGACCGTCATGAATGGTGGCAATGGAGAACCTGGAATGTTGGGCATGGCCATGCATCCGGATTGGGACAACACACCGTTGGTCTACATCGTTTATTGCACTGGAAATGGAGGCAATGGCATCGAGCACTTGAGTTCGTTTGAATGGAATGGAAGCGAATTGGTCAATGAAGAGGAAATTCTCACTATCCAAGCGGGCGGCATCCACAATGGAAGTCGACTGCTTGTATTGCCGGACAACACCATGCTCATGACCACGGGAGATGTCGGATCATCATCCAATTCTCAAAACATGAATTCACTTCAAGGCAAGACCCTTCGTCTCAATCTGGATGGATCTGTTCCCGATGACAACCCTTTCCCTAATTCACTGGTTTACACCTTTGGAAACCGGAACAGCCAAGGCTTGGCTCTCGGTGAAAACGGCATCATCTATAGCTCTGAGCACGGACAAAACTCAAATGATGAGTTCAACATTGTAACGGCCGGTGGAAACTACGGCTGGCCAAATGTCGAAGGGTTTTGCAACACGTCTGCAGAGCAAACTTTTTGCGCGGAAAATGATGTAGTCGAACCGCTCGATGCATGGTCACCTTGCATCGCTGTCAATGGCATTGAGTTTTACAACCACGAAGCCATTCCAGAATGGCAGAACAGCGTTTTGATGTCCGTATTGGGTGGTTTAGGCGGACAATACGAGCGCCTCAGTGTTCTCCACCTCAGCGAAGACGGATTGAGCGTTACAAGTGAAGATCAGTATTTCTCGAGCTTCAATCAACGCGTTCGAGACGTTGCTGTCAACCCGAATACGGGATCTGTATATGTCGCTCTAAATGGCACATCGTATCCAGGAAGTGGGCCGAACATCATCAAAGAGTTTCGAAATGAATCGTTCGGAACGGGCGTTGCCGATCAGGTAGCATCAGAATTCGAATTGGGACTCTTCCCAAATCCCACCAGCGCGTACTTCAATCTACTCTTTCCTGAGAATACCGAGGGTTCCTTCCAGGTCTTCTCGTACAACGGTCAATTGATGACTGAAGGCAATGTCCTCAAGAAAGAACTCCGGGTAGATGTGTCCAACTGGTCAGAAGGCTCTTACTTTGTACTCGTTCAGCACCAAGGCGGCATAATCACTCGAACTTTTCAAGTTCAACATTGAATCAATAGCTTAGATGGGTAAGAATTGGAGGAGGAGTTGGACGGGGATTTTTCTTTGTACACTTTCTGGAACTGTTTTTGGACAAAAAACCATCGATACGCTGCGCGTTGACGCAGCGATCGTGGAGGTATTCCGCATCCCCACCCCTGTTCAAAGAGCTCCCGGAGCAGTGTATGCCATCGGCGCATCACAGTTGCAAAATGCCGTGTCACCTGACATTGAAGATGCCCTCAACATGCTGCCCGGTGTTAAAATGGAAACACGAGGTGTCGGTGGATCGCGTCGCATTCAAATGCGAAGTAGCGGGTTGCGTTCACCATTTGCTGTGCGGAATATCCACATGCTTTGCGATGGGTTTGTTCTTACAGGAGCAGGTGGAACGTCTCCTATCGAATTGTGGAATCCCCAATGGATGCACCGTTTAGAAGTCCTTTTAGGACCAACTGGAGCGATCTTTGGAGGTGGATATGGCGGTGCCCTTGTCGCGTCTTCTCAAGCTCCATTCAGTGGTGCGAAAACAGGATTTCGCGTGCAATCTATGAATCGGTTGAGCTCTACAGGCAGATCCGATGAAACACCATCTGGATTGGCAATGGAATCAGGGTTTTCGATTACAGAAAGCAACATTTCTAGCGATTGGAAATTGCAAAGTTCGTGGTCTGACAACCCTGGATTTCGCGATCAAGAAAGCAATCAGAAGCGCACTTTAGAAGTACACAAACGCTGGCTATCTCAACCCCATATCTTGCACCACGTCTGGACTGGACTGCTTCAGGCATCTTGGGACTTGCCCGGGTCCATCGTTGAGGAGCAAGCGCAACTCGAACCTACGACCGCACCGGGGCTTCGATACGACGCTCATGTTGAGCGAGACCGCTATTGGCTCGCTTGGAGTCGAACGGCAACACATCAACATGCTAAAAATGGCCTCTGGGCGTTTGCACAAGCGAGCGACAAGTACAATCCATTTGGCACCTCTCCATTTTATCAAGGGCTCAAGGAAGAACAAGAGCTCAACGGTTCTGTTCGCTGGTGGCGCGGAGCTTCCCGAGCACTCAACTCCCGGACAATACTGACATGGGACCAGTCCGCCATTGCTCGCTCAGAACAAGTCACGATTGACGAATCGGATTTGATTGCTCCGGAATTGCCCCCACGCTATCAAATCGAGTCAACCAACCACAACCTATGGGTTGGATCGGGTGTTCGACTAGAAGTCGAGTCGTCATGGCTCTTTGATGTACAGTTGGGCGCTGAATGGCTGTCACGATCCACCACAGGGCTGTTTGATCAACAAGAACCGACTCTGGTGCCCTACGAAGAGGATTACACAGCAGTACAATGGGCTCCTCGTATTGGACTGAGCTATACGTTCGGATCAGCCCAGAGTATTTCGTTGCAATATGCAGAGGGCTCTAGCCAACCCAACACGTTTGAAATCGTGGATCCATCGACCAATGATTTTGCCAATTTACGCGCTGAACAGGCGAAAACATGGGAACTGAGTTGGAAAGGATCACACGATCGTAACACCGCTTCCTTCCACTGGTCATTCAACGCGTATCATCAAGTTATTCAGGACGGCATTGCTCTGGTGACCGGAGAAAACGACGGGGTCTTTTTAGACAATGTAGAAGGACTCGCTATGAAAGGCTTAGAAGGCAGTCTTCGCAGTATCCAACGCTTCTCACCTGGACACGTTCTGGAAATGGAAATCCACGGGAACATGAACCGACACCGTTTCGATCCCATCTTGAAACAATTGCCGGGCACTCCTCTCAATTCAGCAGGAGCATCCGTGGTTTATCGCAAGCGTTCCTTCCAGCTCCAATGGAACCATCTTTGGAATGATCGAACTCCTTTAAACGATGCGTTAACCCGATGGGCTCCGTCCTATCAACGATCAGATGTGGCTTTTTCTTTCACGAAAAGTCAAAATACTTGGCGGTTGGGAATGCGGAATGTCTTCGACGCGAAGTACTCCAACTGGCTTCAAATCAATGCTTTTGGAGGAAAGCACTACAACCCTGCTCCCGGAAGAACCTATTGGGCATCCTGGGTTTGGAAGTTCAATCAATAACAATAATTTCGGTCCTACGATTCAAGGCGCGATTTGCTTCAGAGTCATTGGGGACAAGAGGTTCGAGTGAGCCCTTTCCTAGAATTTCCATACGATCCCATTCGATTCCATTTGAATGCAGGTAGGTGGAAACACTCGTTGCACGATTCTTACTCAACTCCATATTGAAGCCTTCCGTCCCTTTATCATCGGTATGCCCGACAATTTGAATCCGGATATTTGCTCCCAATAAGGTGGTCAGAAGCTGCTTCAATTCAGGCTGAAACACTTCATCCAGCATAGCTGAGTTTGTTTCGAAATGAACATCTCGCAATAAAAGCACCGTCCCCACCTCAAGAGGAGTCATCGGTATTTCCACGACAACGTTGGACCTGTCCACTTCAGATTCACGGGGTACCCAAGAGCGATTGTAAAAGGCATAGTTTGGATGACTCACTTGCAATGTGAGCACTTCATCCTTCACAATGGGCAAGGAAAACTTGCCATCCTTCGGATCACTGACCATTTGAAATAAAGGGACTCCTGCCGAGTTGAGTACAACGACTTCGGCCTGCACAGGAAGTCCTGAAACAACATTGAAGGCATGACCTGACCACTGGAAGACCTCCTCTGCCTGCATTTTCTCTGGCAACTCAAATTCCCATAAATCGAGATTTCCCGGTTGATTGCGATCACTGGCAAACAAAGCACGTCGTCCGTTCGGAAAAACCTGCAAGCTATTCTCCTCTCCGTTTGTATTGATTGGATACCCCAAATTTACGGGAGCCATCCATTTACCTGTTTCGCTCTTGCGTGCCACAAACAAATCCAAACCCCCTAAGCCTGGATGGCCGTCCGAAGCAAAATAGAGCGTGTTGCCATCAGGGTGCAGCACAGGGTTTTCCTCCCGACCTGGTGTGTTGATCGTGTCTGTCAACCGTTGAGGTTTGCCCCACTCTCCTGAATTCAATCGGGTGCTGAACCAAATGTCTTGTTCCATCACTCCGTCCTCATTGCGTTGTGCACGTACAAAAAAGATTTGACTACCGTCAGCACTCAGCGAAGGCTGGCTCTCCCAGTAACGGGTATTCAAGACGCTCAAATTCACCTCCTCCTCATAGCGCTGAGTCGAAGGATTCCATCGTGTTTCAAAGAGATCGCATGACCCCTTGCCTTGACGTGGCCCATAGCCGTCTTTTAAGGTCTCACAAGCTGTAAAAACCAATCTGCGACCATCTCCTCTAACCGCTGGGGCTCCTTCATTTCCCCGTGTATTCACACCACGAATTGGCCCCATATCCTGCCAAAGACCATTGACTTCTCTAGCCTCATAAAAATCCTCTTGACCCTGGAAGCGCCCATCGGCTCCGACTTGACGCGTGAAAATCATGCGATCGCTGGAAACAAAAATGGCCGGATAATACTCGGCACTATTGGTGTTTACATCTCCCTTTAACGGGGAAGCAACCACGTCTTCTGGTTCTGCTATTGTTTGAACCGAAAACAACAACGAAGCCTCCAACAATTGATGGTCTGTGCGACTCGCATCGATCACATCATCACTCAAGGACTCCCAAATCTCCAACGCTTTTATATACTGACCTGAACGATGCAGCAATCCACACCATTTCACGCCCCATTTCTCACGTGCAGCTGGCTTTAATTCCATAGCGTTTGACATGGATTGCGCTGAGGTCCCAAAATCTCCCATGCGTTCAGTCAACTGCGCATGCAACATCCACGCATCAAAATACAAGGGGTCTCTTTCGATCGCTTCCGAAACCAACTCTAACGCCAGACCTGTATCATTTGCCATGTAGGCTTCAACAGCCGCATCGAAACTTTTCTGCGTTTTTTTGGAAGGCTTGTGCATGCCATCCTGACCGTATGAGAACGAAACCAAAAACAAGAGTGCTCCCACAAGCAGACAAGCCTGATATTTACACATTGATTTTCTCATGCCTCGAATTTAGGGTGTGAACACATTGACCCATCAAACCCCATGCCTAAATCCTCTGTACGCATCGGCTTGCTTTCTGACACTCACGGGCATTGGGATGAACGCATGCAACACCATTTGAAATCCGTAGATGAGATCTGGCATGCTGGGGACATTGGAGGATTCAATGTGCTCGACGCTCTCGTTAAAATTGCACCCGTAAAAGCGGTCTATGGCAATATCGACGACCACAAGATGCGTTCCGAACTGCCCGAATGGATTGAATGGGACGTCCATGGACTCAAAGTCCTGATGATCCACATTGGTGGACGACCTGGTCGATACGAAAAAGGAATCCGATCCATGCTGAAAACCCATCAGCCCGATGTTTTCATTTGTGGACACAGTCACCTTCTCCGCGTCGAGAAAGACGCGTCATGGGGAGGACTCTACATCAATCCCGGAGCCGCAGGAAAACATGGATTTCACCGAATTAGAACGATGCTCAGATTTGATGTACATTCGGGATTGATTGAAAATCTTGAAGTCATCGAATTGGAGTCTATTCGCTAATTCTTTCGATTTATGACAAAAGAATGCGTATAATTGCAACGGTTCTCGGGTCTGCATACTGTATGAGGCACGGGCGATGACCAATTCAAAGGTCAACATCGAATTTTCTTGAACCTCCCTTTTTTTTTTACTCCCCCACTTGATGTACGACATCATAGAATTGAATAGCAAAAAAGTCTCTGATCTCAGAGAAATTGCGAACAAGTTAGGCCTACAGCGCGCAGACAAATTGAAGAAGCAAGACCTGGTTTACAGCATCTTGGATGAGCAAGCCTTGCGTCCCGGTGCATTACCAAAAAAAGGAAAGACTGCTGCACCGGAAAAGACGGCATCGAAATCTCCAGCCAAGTCATCTCCTAAATCAGACGCTTCTGCCAAGCCCGAGAAGACAGCTGCTGCTGCCCGAAAGCCCCGTCCGAAGAAGACTCCTGTCGAAGGCTCAGCAAAGTCAGGTGAAGACGGTGTTCAAGAAAAGGCATCACGACCTGATGAACGAAAGGCAGGCGATGCGATGCGTGAACGGAGAGATCAACGTCAGAAAAACAGCCGTACTGAGGCATCAGACGACAGTCCAAACAAGGACAAAACTGAGGGGCGTTCAGAATCGAAAGGGTCCAGTGCGAAAGGAAGCCGCAACGACACTAAACGCGATTCTTCGAAAGGAAATGCTGAATCCAGTAAGCAAGAAAACAAAAACGAACCGTCTGCTAAGAACGATAACTCGACCAAGAGCGAGGGACCTTCTAAAAGCGAGGGCTCTTCGAAGAATGAAGCACCATCTAAGAACGACGGACCTTCCAAAAACGATCGAAATAATCGCAACGACCGCAACGATCGCAACGATCGCAACGACCGCAACGACCGCAACGATCGGAACAATCGGAACAATCGAAACGACCGAGGAGAACGAAACGACCGAAACGACCGAGGAGAACGAAACGACCGAAACGACCGAAACGGAAGGAACAACCGGGGCAACGAACGACGTGATCGCTATCAAAGCGAACCGGAAGAACACGGATTCAATTTTGATGGCATCATCACGGCTGAAGGCGTGCTTGAAATTCAAACAGAAGGCTTTGGCTTTTTGAGGTCAGCCGATTACAACTATTTGAATTCACCCGACGACGTCTATGTGACTTCGCGTCAAATCAAGCAATTTTCGTTACAAACTGGAGACTCGGTTACTGCGAAAGTTCGTCCTCCAAAAAAAGGCGAGAAGTTTTATCCTCTCATCGATGTCGTCAGTATCAACGGACGATCACCGGAATGGGTGCGTGATCGGATTCCATTTAAGTTCTTGACTCCTCTCTTCCCACAAGAGCGCTTCAATTTGAGCACGCGTGGAGGGAACATTTCCACTCGTTTAATGGATTTGTTTGCTCCTCTCGGCAAGGGGCAACGTGGCATGTTGGTCTCCCAACCAAAGACCGGTAAAACGACTTTGTTGAAGGATGTTGCCAATGCGATCGCATTGAACCATCCAGAAGTGTATCTCCTCATCTTGCTGATCGATGAACGACCAGAAGAAGTGACCGATATGAAACGTAGCGTCAACGCTGAAGTCATTGCTTCAACGTTTGATGAGCCTGCTGACCGACATGTCAGGATTGCTGACTTGGTTCTTGAAAAAGCCAAACGAATGGTTGAGTGTGGACATGATGTTTGCATCCTTTTGGACTCCATCACACGTTTAGCACGTGCTTACAATACCGTCTCTCCAAGCTCAGGGAAAATATTGAGTGGCGGTGTTGAGGCGAATGCATTGCAAAAGCCGAAGCGGTTCTTTGGTGCGGCACGAAACATTGAAAATGGCGGATCCCTCTCGATCATTGCGACTGCATTGACCGATACGGGTTCTAAAATGGACGAGGTCATCTTTGAAGAGTTCAAAGGAACAGGCAATATGGAACTGCAATTGGATCGTCGAATTTCCAACCGTCGGATATTCCCTGCAATCGATATTTTGTCTTCAGGAACTCGAAGAGAGGATCTCTTATTGGACAAGGAGACTTTGCAAAGAATTTGGATTTTACGCAAGCACCTTGCTGACATGAATAGCATCGAGGCGATGGAATTCATGAAGGAACGCATGGAGCAAACTCGGAGCAATGATGACTTCTTGACCTCTATGAATGGGTAAATCCAGTGCAATTTCTCTGATCGGATTGGCGGGGTGGTTCGCACTTAAGCTATACGGACTGGGAACTCTTCCTTGGGAATCTTCCATCACGATGGGTGTGTTTTGGCACTTTACAACGTTCATTGCTCTTGCCGTGTACGGAGCACGTGCTGGCTTTCAATCCCAAGAGGAACATTTTCTTGATCGTTGGAAGAGCAGCGCTCAAAGTACAGCGCGTCATGCCCTTCTTGTATCATTAGCCATGGGCCTTTGGTATTATATCATCGCCCCTGGCGCACTCGAAAATCAAAAGCGAAGCCAAATCGAACAGGTGCAGCTGGCGCTCGGAAACTCAAGCAGTTTTGAAAGCCTGCAGGCAGCGCAACCCGAGTTATCCCATCTCTCTCGCGAAGATGTTTTGAAAACACAAATGAACAATTTGGATGTGTTTTACTCCCCTGTCTTCTTCATTGGTTTGTCCCTTTTGATGTGGCTATTTATCGGTCTTTTCTCCGCTGCTTTGATGGACTTGATTTGGCAACGTATTTGGTCACACTAAAGTGAATGCGCGAACAATGTTACATCGTCCGCTTCGTTTGTAGCTTTGGACATACACCGATGCACTCCTTGGCATGATACAAAAAGCAATTGGCATCCTCTTCGTGTTGGTTTTAAATCTTGGAACCGCTGGGAACTCACATGCTCAGGCAGGTCGAAAGAACCTAGCTGCCTTTGATACCAAGCCGTATCATTTTGGTTTTGCATTGTCTGGGAACCGTTCTGATTTCAATCTACTTCACCGAGCTGAGTTCTCTTTTGCCGATAGCCTTGTTGGCATAGCCAATGCTCCACAAGCAGGATTTAACCTTGCTTTGATCGCATCATGGAACATCACTCCCAATTTCCATTTGCGCTTTCTACCTGGTCTCTCGTTTCAAGATCGAGCTCTTGAATATCGATTTCTAGAACCCCAAGGCCAGGAGTTAGTCGTCAAGAGAACCGAATCAGTTTTCTTGGATTTCCCCCTCATTTTGAAATTGCGCACTGATCGTATTGGCAACTATGCAGCATTCGCTCTTGTTGGTGGTAAAATCAGCAAGGACATGCAATCCCAAGAAGAAGTCAATCAGCAATTACAAAATGATTTCATCTTGCGTTTAGAGTCCAGCAATGCCTCACTGGATATCGGTGCAGGGGTAGACTTTTTCCTTCCTTTTTTCAAATTTAGCGTTGAAGGTAAATTTGAATTTGGAACACGCAATGTTTTAATTCAGGATGAAAGCTTGTATTCAAGCCCTATCGAAGCCTTAAAAACAAGGTCATTCATCCTGTCACTTTGCTTCGAAGGATAACCTAGATGGGATTGCTTCGCACCCTCCTTCCTTCTAAACATGCTCCCCGTTGGATCGTAATGGGCGTGGACCTTAGTGTCGCAGCCACTGCGCTTTTTGGAGCAGCCTTACTCCGTTTTGAGTTTTTCATCCCGCAAAACGAATGGGAAATTTGGCTCAGCTTCCTGCCCCTTTTCTTGCTCGGTCGCTTCGGGTCTTTTGCCCTATTTCACACATCGGCGGGCATCATTCGACACACAGGAATAGCAGATGCACGTCGCATACTTCTCGCCAATACATCCGCTACACTTGTCTTTGCCCTGGTCAACAGACTGAGCGCACAAGGTGCTGATGGACTTTACATCATTCCATTCTCCATTCTGGGAATTGAGTGGCTTTTAACCAATGGCGCTATGGTGGCCAGTCGACTTGTTGTGAAGTGGCTATACCTGCAAAACCGGAAGATTCCAGGAGTCCAATCTCAAGTGGTGATTTTCGGAGCAGGTGAAGCAGGAATCATTGCCAAACAAGCGATCGACCGCGAGCTTGGAGAAAACCGCATGCGCATTGTTGCTTTTATAGATGACGCCTCAACCAAGGTTGGAAAAAAATTGGATGGGATCGATATTCTCAGTGCGATGGAAGCCAATCGTTTGTTCGCTTCAGGACAAATCGACCGGCTCATCTTATCGGTTCAAACACTCGCAACAGAGCGAAGACAAGAAATTGTAGACATGGCATTGCGTCATGGTGTACGTCCTCTAGACGTCCCTCCTGTCAATCGTTGGATTAACGGAGAGCTGTCAGTCAGACAAATTAGAGAACTGCGCATTGAAGACCTCTTGGGACGTGATACGATTCAACTCGATCAGGAGGATGCCTTTGCCTCCATTCTCGGAAAGCGCATTGTCATTACAGGAGCCGCAGGTTCCATTGGTTCTGAGTTGGTTCGGCAGGTACTCGTGCATAAACCGCTGGCTGTTTTGGCCATCGACCAAGCCGAGACCCCCATGCATGATTTACACTTGGAACTCAAGAAATTGGGCATCCTAGAACATGTACAGCTGCAAATCGGAGACGTGCGTGATCATGAACAAATGACGAAAACGTTGGAGACTTTCCAACCGCACATGGTGTTTCACGCGGCGGCATACAAGCATGTACCCCTGATGGAAGTCCAGCCTTGGCAAGCATTCGAAACGAATGTTATGGGCACCTACAACACCCTGATAGCTGCACAACATGCCGGCTGCGAAAAGTTTGTGCTCATTTCTACGGACAAGGCCGTCAACCCCACAAGCGTCATGGGAGCAACCAAACGATTGGCTGAAAAGGTGGTACGATTCCATGGGCATGAGAGTGCCACACGCTGCATCATCACCCGGTTCGGAAACGTGCTCGGAAGCAATGGCTCCGTCATCCCGCTCTTTCGGCAGCAAATTGAATCAGGTGGACCGATTACGGTCACCGATGCTGAAGTGACACGCTACTTCATGACCATTCCTGAAGCGGTATCTCTTGTTATTGAGGCTGGCACCATGGGCACGGGTGATGACTTGTTCGTTTTTGACATGGGCGAATCCGTTCGGATTTTGGATTTGGCCTACAAAATGATTGCTTTGGCCGGACTTGAGAAAGGCCGCGACATTGATGTTCAAATCACGGGACTGCGTCCTGGAGAAAAATTACATGAAGAGCTCCTCGGCGCGAGCGAGTCACTTTTAGCAACGCACCACCCTAAAATTATGCGGGCCCAAACTGAGGCCAACATGTCGGAGTCTAGTGTGAACCAATTGCACCTTCTACTTTCAA
>CAJWIF010000025.1 GCA_913041135.1 uncultured Flavobacteriales bacterium | reverse complement strand
TATCACCCTAAATATTCCAGTCGAGGTTTCTGCAAGCGGAATTACATCTTCGGCTTTTCCCACTTGACACGACAGCGCATAGCTGCGCCCTTCATCTGAAAATTGCTGACGCAAGCAAGGAATTGGAATGTAGCACTGGTTGTCCTGAGACATGCCAAAAGCAAGCCCCTTTGCCGCCAGCACTCCAGCGATGGAGTACGGCTGAGATCCTATGGTGATTTCTTCGCCTACAGGGTCTTCCCAGGATTCAAAAAGGTCGTCAGCAATGTCTGCGCCGATGAGTGCCAAATGGTGCGCTGAATTGGCATCGATGGCATTGAAGTTCCGGCCTTTGTCAATTTCATAGCCACTTACGCTCAAGTAGTTGGCGTCAATGCCCAGGATGGCAATATTTGGATTTGTTTGTTCACTGCCTCTGCCTACTGTAGCCTGTTGCGAACCGAAAACTGAATACGAAACCTGTACTCCGTTAGGAGCGAGTTCGGCGAATTTTCGCGCTTCTCGATACGAGATGGGAGCGCCTAACTCAATACGCCGTCCCCGGCTGAGTCCTCCCTCAGACTTGCGGCTGATACTGAAAACATTGGTACCCAATGAGGAAAATTGCTTTTCCACGTTGGCCTCTAATGACGACGTGGCCGTCGTCATGCTAATAAGTGCTGTTATTCCCAGTCCAATCACAGCAATGGTCAGTGCTGTGCGCAACAAGTTGCTGCGGATTGACCGCAATGCAATGAATATCATTTCACGAAGGAGTGTGTTCTTCATGTCGGTGCGAAGGTACTGCTTACATTTGCAGCCAATTGTGAATCCTTGAGACAATGACTTTTGATTTGGAGATGATCCGTTCGGTGTATGCACGTTTTCCTGAACGTGTAGAAGCAGCCCGCAACGTAACAGGTAAGCCACTCACGTTGGCAGAGAAAATATTGTACACCCACTTGTGGCAAGGCACCCCTGCTGGAAAGCTCGCGCGAGGGGTTGATTACGTGGACTTTGCTCCCGATCGTGTCGCAATGCAAGATGCCACAGCGCAAATGGCATTGCTTCAGTTCATGCAAGCAGGAAAGCTACAAGCCTCCGTTCCATCGACGGTACATTGTGATCATTTGATCCAGGCGAAGGCAGAAGCGGGCGCCGATTTGCAAGAGGCCATCAATAAAAACAATGAAGTCTACAATTTCCTGGAATCTGTGTCTGATAAATTCGGCATCGGTTTTTGGAAGCCAGGGGCAGGAATCATTCACCAGGTTGTTCTTGAGAATTACGCTTTCCCTGGAGGGATGATGATTGGGACTGATTCCCACACGGTCAATGCCGGAGGACTGGGCATGGTTGCTGTAGGTGTTGGAGGTGCTGATGCCGTAGATGTCATGGCTGGAATGGCTTGGGAATTGAAGTTCCCGAAGCTAATCGGAATCAAGTTGACGGGTACATTGAGTGGATGGGCATCCGCAAAAGATGTCATCTTAAAGGTGGCTGGAATTCTGACTGTGAAAGGAGGAACCGGATGCATCGTGGAATATTTTGGCGATGGAGCGAAGTCATTGAGTTGTACCGGAAAAGGCACGATCAGCAACATGGGGGCTGAAATTGGGGCGACGACATCAACCTTCGGGTACGACGAGAGTATGGAGCGTTACTTGCGTTCAACAGGACGCGCAGATGTTGCGGATTTGGCCAATGGTATCCAAGAGCATCTTACCGGCGATCCTGAAGTGTATGCCAATCCTGAGGCGTATTTTGATCAGGTCATCGAAATCAATCTGGATGAACTGGAACCGCACATTAACGGACCATTCACACCCGATTTGGCAACTCCGGTCAGTCAAATGAAGGAAGCTGCGGCGGCCAATGGATGGCCCACAAAAATTGAATATGGACTCATCGGTTCGTGTACCAATTCGAGCTACGAAGACATCAGTCGTTCAGCGAGCATTGCGCGACAGGCTGTAGAAAAAGGGATTGAAGCAAAAGCAACATTGACGATCACTCCGGGTTCGGAGCAGGTGCGTTATACGATTGAACGCGATGGCTTTATTTCAACATTTGAGGCGATGGGCGGAAGTGTTTTTGCCAATGCCTGTGGACCTTGCATTGGCCAATGGGCTCGAGAAGGCGCAGAGAAAAAAGAGAAAAACTCCATTGTACACTCGTTCAATCGGAACTTCTCCAAACGCGCGGATGGGAACCCCAACACACATGCGTTTGTAGGTTCCCCTGAATTGGTCACTGCGATGGCCATTGCGGGCGATTTGACATTCAATCCACTGAAGGATACCTTGAAACTCCCTGATGGAACTGAGGTGATGTTGGAGGAGCCGAAAGGAGATGAGCTTCCCTCAAAAGGGTTTGCCGTTGAGGATGCGGGCTATTTAGCGCCAGCGGAAGATGGCAGTGGAATTGATGTTGTGGTGAATCCAACTTCGGAACGTCTTCAATTGTTGACTCCTTTTTCTCCATGGAGTGGTGAAAATATTGAAGGTGCAAGGCTGTTGATCAAGGCAGACGGAAAATGTACGACGGATCACATTTCCATGGCAGGTCCTTGGTTACGGTACCGTGGGCACCTCGATAACATTTCAAACAATACGTTGACGGGAGCAATCAATGCATTCAACGGTGAAACCAACTCGGTAAAGAATCAGTTGACGGGTGCTTATGGTGAAGTTCCTGCCGTTCAACGAGAATACAAGGCAGCAGGTATTCCAACTGTAGTGGTAGGGGATTCGAATTATGGAGAAGGAAGTTCTCGCGAACATGCGGCGATGCAACCTCGATTCTTGGGGGTGACCGCTGTATTGGTGAAGTCCTTTGCGCGTATTCACGAGACCAACCTGAAGAAACAGGGAATGCTGGGAATCACCTTTGTCAATGAATCGGATTATGATTTAATCCAAGAGGACGATCATTTTCACTTTGTGGATTTAGCTGGATTTGCACCGGGCAAGCCTTTGACCATTCGATTGGATCATGCCGATGGAACATCGGATACCATCTCGACGAAGCACACATACAACGCTCAGCAAATTGATTGGTTCCGCGCGGGTTCCGCGCTGAATTTGATCAAACAAGAGCAGGCTTAATGTTCTTTGTTCTTTGGTGCATTAAAAAGCGGCCTCACGGGGCCGCTTTTTCGTTTCAAGAAGTTTCCACAACGGCTGTCAAGCACCATCCAATGCAACTTTTCGTTGCCGGCTTGTTATTCAATGATGGCGGTAAAGCTTCCAGAAAATGAAGTCGGAAAACCAACCAAGCCACCATTGACTTGCTCGCGAACGGCTACGTCAAAAGAGACCGTCTCGGTTCCTCCTGCATAGGCAGGGTCGATGATGATTGAACCTTCTGTGCAGATGTAGTCCCTCACAGGGAATTGATCGTCACCGTGGTTAATTTCTTGGACCAAGTGGGTGACGGAATCCTGTTGGATATAGTACACCACATCATCCAAAGACTCGAACGACATGTAAAAAGTAAGGTCATGGGCTTCTGCATGTGCATCAACTTCATCGGGAGTCCGCAAATCAGCTACGATATGGTACGTCCGCGACAACTGATCTGTGGAATCGGGAATGATCGCCTCAGCCATTTTAAGGGGATATGCACCACCGTTGAATTCGACGGTACCACATGCACAGTCGTATGTCGGATTAGCAAACTCTGGGGCGTCGTAACACCCTGTTGTCCACGTCAATAATATCAAAGTGAATAGCGCTAAAGCAGATGAGTTGAATCGATTCATGAGGTGCATTTTTCAATGGTGAGGGTGCAAGATACGGGCAAGGATACGAATGCGCTTTTTATCGTTGCAACGGATAGATCCAGTAAGGCGTTTGTTTCGCGTGAAATTCCAATAGATCTGAAGTCCAATTGGGAAGAGCGATGGCCGTTTTGTCGCTGCCATTGAACGCGTCGACTATGGCATCCGATCCGGATAAGCGTCCAAAGGAAGAGGGGGTCCGAACAAACGGTTGTTCGGGATGGGAGGCATGCCAAGAAGCGGCATAGTTCACGACCATGCTCAAGTCAAACCCATGCGAAGCCTCGATCCATTGTTTTCCCAAGACGTTGAAGTTTTCACCCGAGCAAATCGAACCTTCGTGTTTTGGATAGGGTGCGGCCTCAGGGATGGAGTGAGGTGTAAACGAGAAGTCTCCAAATAACTTACCTGGGAATCCTGCGCATTCAAAGGGATGTGTCGTTCCTCTTCCAATGCTCGCTTCGGTGGCTTCGAACAAACACAAGGAAGGGTAGAGCGCGATGGACTCATCTGAGGGTAAATTGGGACTGGGGGCGATGCTTGGGAACCAGCGGTCGCTGTGCGCATAGCCTTCACAGGGGATGACGATTAAGTCGCACGCGACTCCGTTGGCGAGCCAGCCTTCTCCGTTAATCATTTGAGCCATTTCACCCAAGGTCATGCCATGCAACATGGGGACGGGTATTTGGCCGACAAATGAAGTCCAATGCGATTCCAATACAGGGCCTGCCAGTTGATGTCCATGGGGATTGGGTCGGTCCAGAACGACCAGAACAGTTCCTGTTTCTGCCGCCGCTTCCATGGCCAAAAACAGGGTGCTCAAATAGGTGTAAAATCGCGCGCCTACATCTTGGATGTCGAATAAGAGCATCCGGACATCAGCGAGCATTTCCGGAGTGGGTTTTCGCAATTTCCCGTGTAAACTGATCAAGGCCAACCCTGTCTCGGCGTCGTGTTCGTCATCGATGTGCGCGCCGTTGTGTGCGTCTCCGCGAAAACCATGTTCCGGCGCAAAGACCTTTCGAATGTCCATGCCCAATGAAAGCAATGTGTCCACGAGATGCGGGGCATTTCGGCCTTGGTGCTCAGGTATCCGAGAAGTGTGATTTGCGATTACAGCCAGCGAGGCTCTGCCGCAAGCTTCGTAGATGGCTTGAATGTTCTCATTTCCAAGGCGGATCGGATGCGGCGGGTCGGTGCGCGTTTCTGCATGCATGACGCCGTGGAGCGAATCCATTTTCCATGCAGCGGTGTTCGGGTTATTCCATTCCCTTTGCGTCAAGCCAACTTGACTGAATGCGAGCATACAGAAGGATATTCCAAGGAAACGAATCATCTGACGAAGGTAGCAACGTAATTTGCGTCTAGAGAATTGTATGCTGAGATGAAGATGAATACCACAGGAAGAACTTCTTTCTTGCCGCGGCGATTGGCAGCTAGGCTTTCCGGGTCACAGGCGGCGGCCTCATGGTCCCGTCCTGTGGTGCAAATTGCAACAGCTGGTGTGGCTTTGGGCATAGCGCTCATCATAGCAGCGTCCGCTATCGTGCATGGATTCCAATCAGAAGTGCGTGATTTGGTGGTTGGTTTTGGATCTGACATTCAAATTTTATCCCGGGACTTGCAACACCAGCATGTCATCCTCAACCGAGAGGTTGAGCAACGTGTGGTTTCAATGGATGAGGTCAAATCCATCCATCCATTTTTTACGATGCCAGGATTGGTGCAGTCTGCAGAGACCTTGGAAGGTGTCGTGGTCAAAGGTATCGGTCCAGACACCTACCAGGACATGCTGGAGCAATCCATGAAATTTGGTCGAGTACCCACATTGACGTCAAGTGACTCGTTGGTGCTCTCGCAGGAGTTGTTGAGTCAATTGGATTTGGAACTGGGAAACCGGGTGACCGTGTATTTAATTGGAGGGCCAACAGGAATGCGGCCGAAGACACTCACGGTAGGAGGAGTTTATGAGACAGGCTTGCTCGAATACGATGCGTCATTTGTTTTTATTCCACAGGGAATTATTCAACAAATGGCGGGTTGGGGGTTGGAGGCTCAAGTGAGAATAACGCCCGATTCAGAAGCGGAAGCCCTGATTTTTGGTGCATCCAATCCGGTTCATTTTGAGTGGACGGGTGTCAACGCCGTCGCCGAGCGTGTGCCGTTGTCATGGCACGGGTCAGGTCCGCATGATTTAAAGGATGTTATGGGCTTTCAGTCGGTTGAGTTGGTCGTGGCTCCCCGGTTAGCTGACCAGGCACTCGTCGCGGATACGGTTTGGCTGCGTCCAAGTGGGGTTGGATGGGAAGCGTTTCCCGCTGGGGGCGCTTGGCGCTATCATGCCAGCGGATATGAAGTTTTTCTAAATGACCACTCCAATTTGGGTGTGTCTGATGAGGCAATCTATGCTGTACTCCCTTTGGGGTGGGGGACAGAAACGGTGTTAGAGCAGGCGCCTGAGATGTTCACTTGGTTGGGCATGTTGGACTTGAATGTTGAAATTATTATCGGGTTGATGGTGCTGATTTCTGTCATCAATATGACTTCGGCGTTGCTGATTATTATTTTGGAAAGACGCTCCATGGTGGGCATGTTGAAGGCACTTGGAATGACCGATGGTCAGGTTCTACGCATGTTCTTTTGGCAGGCCGTTCGGATCATTGGAAGGGGCTTCCTCATCGGAAATTTAATTGGCTTTGCGCTAGTCGTTCTTCAGCAGGAAACGGGCTTGATTCAATTGGATCCCAAAGCGTATTACGTTGATGTAGTGCCTATTCGCATTGATGTCGCCTACATTTTTGGAATTGAATTGCTTGCGTTTGTAATCTGCGCAGCGTCTATGTTTTTGCCGGCTTGGGCTTCCGTGAGGATTTTACCAGCAACAGCTTTGAAGCTAAAGAATTGAGTCCCTCAAGGATCGATTTGCTAAAATTCGAATCTGTTGGCATGCTTTTCATTTTCGGCTTCTTCAAGATGCCTTCTGAATGCTACCTTTGACCTATATGATGAGTAACTCAAAAATTCATTCAAACATTTTATCGACCATTGGCAATACGCCGATGATCCGATTGAATCACATCGCTTCGGAATTTCCTTGTGAGGTATTGGCCAAAGTTGAATATTTCAACCCAGGTCACAGCATTAAAGATCGTATGGCGTTGCGCATGGTTGAAGATGCGGAAAAGCAGGGCCTGTTGTTGCCTGGAGGTACGATCATTGAATGCACTAGTGGCAATACCGGTATGGGGCTCGCCTTGGCTTGTGCTGTGAAGGGGTACGGCTTGATTTGCACAATGAGTGATAAGCAGTCCAAAGAAAAGATCGACATCCTGAGGGCAATGGGAGCAGAGGTTCACGTGTGTCCCACGGATGTGGAGGCTGATCATCCTGATAGCTATTACAGCATTGCAAAGCGATGTTCTGAAGAAATTGAGAATAGCTTTTGGTGCAATCAATACGATAACCTCTCGAACCAACAAGCGCACTATGCGTCGACAGGACCTGAGATTTGGGAACAAACAGAAGGCCGCATTACTCATTTTGTTGTTGGCGTGGGAACAGGAGGAACCATTAGTGGTACCGGGAAGTATTTGAAAGAGATGAACCCTGATGTCCAGATTTGGGGCATCGATTCATATGGGAGTGTGCTCAAGAAATACCACGAAACAGGGGAGTTTGATGAGAAGGAAATTTACCCATATATCACTGAGGGTGTTGGGGAAGACATCTTGCCGGAGAATGTGAATTTCGACACCATCGATCACTTTGAAAAAGTCACGGATAAAGACGGCGCATTGGCTGCCCGTGAGTTGGCCCGTAAAGAAGGTCTTTTCATTGGCTATAGCTGCGGAAGTACATTTCAAGGCCTGCGTCAATTGAAAGACCGCTTGAAGCCGACTGATGTGGTGGTGTGTCTATTTCACGACCATGGATCCCGGTATGTCGGAAAAGTCTACAATGACACCTGGATGAAGGAGCAAGGGTTTTTGTGAACCCAAGTCCTGCTGTTGATCTCCTGAAAAACAGCGAGTTTATGCCCGCTTGAATCCCAAAACGGTATCGCGGATTATGGTGATGCAAGCTTCCATTTGATCTTCCGTAATGACAAGAGGAGGAGCAAAACGGATGATGTTTCCATGGGTCGGTTTGGCCAATAGACCATTGTCCTTCATGGCGACACACAAGTCCCAAGCCGTTGAACTTTCGGGGGAGTCATTGATGATGATGGCATTGAGCAATCCTCGACCGCGTGCTTTGACAATCAAATCTGACTCTGTGGCCAATTGTTCCATGGCTCGACGGAATCGTTCACCCATTGTCCGTGCATTCTGTGCCAAATGCTCTTCTTGGACTACGAGCAATGCGGCGATCCCGACTTCTGCAGCGACGGGATTCCCTCCGAAAGTAGATCCATGTTGTCCCGGATGAATGACATCCATGATCGGATTGTCTGCCAAAACAGCGGATACGGGGTATGCCCCACCGGAAAGCGCTTTGCCGAGGATCAAAACGTCAGCTTTGGCGAAGGTGGACTGGCGTTCACATGCTCCCGCACACGTGCATTTGCCACAGGTCGCTAACAACGCACCTGTTCGTGCGATGCCTGTCTGGACTTCATCGGCCATAAACAAGACATTGGCTGCTTTGCAAAGCGCGTGAGCTTGAACGATGTAGTCGTCATCAGGTGTATTCACTCCCGCTTCACCTTGTATCGGCTCAACCAAAAATCCAGCGACGTTGGAATCTTCCAAGGCTGCTTTCAACGCCGGTAAATCGTTGTAAGGAATGACTTCAAAGCCAGGGGTGTAAGGTCCAAATCCTCCCGTAGCGTCTTCATCCGTGCTGAAGCTCACAATCGTGGTTGTGCGGCCATGAAAGTTTTCGTTGCATGTAATGATCTTCGCTTGGTTTGCCGGAACTCCTTTAACATCATAAGCCCATTTACGGGCAATTTTGATCGCGGTCTCTACCGCTTCAGCTCCCGTGTTCATTGGAAGCACTTTGTCATAGCCGAAAAATGAAGTAACGAACTGTTCGTACTTACCGAGATTGCTATTGAAAAATGCCCGCGATGTCAAGGTTAGTTTTTGAGCTTGTTCCGTCATGGCGTTGACAATACGCGGATGGCAATGGCCTTGATTGACTGCGGAATAAGCACTGAGAAAATCAAAATACTGTTTGCCCTCAATGTCCCAAACATGCACCCCTTCACCGCGGTCCAAAACGACAGGTAGGGGATGGTAGTTGTGCGCGCCATGCGCATTTTCTAAGGCCATAGCCTCTTGTGAGGTCTGCGGGTTTTTAATTTCCATGCCGCAAAGGTAAGGACGGTGCCCTAAGGTAAATGAATCGCTCATAATCCTTGTCGACACGTGCAAACGGCCAAGTCGCTACGTTCCACAAATCAATTCCTTGAAAATGACCTGTGATCGAAGCAACGCAAGCAATGAAAATAAAGATTTGGTGACTACTTTTGCGCCCAATTTGAATCTCAACACCATGGCGACCAACCGCACATTTACCATGATCAAGCCAGACGCAACTGGCGCAGGTCACACCGGAAAAATCATCGATCGAATCATTTCGAACGGTTTCACCATTAAAGCGATGAAGTGGACTCAGCTGTCTCTTGCTGATGCTCAAGCATTTTATGCCGTGCATTCAGAACGTCCTTTTTATGGTGAGTTGACTGAATACATGTCGAGCGGCCCTATCGTGGCGGCTATTTTGGAAAAAGACAATGCGGTCGCGGACTTCCGTGAATTGATTGGAGCAACCAATCCGGCAGAAGCAAAACCAGGAACTATCCGTGCTGACTTTGCAGAGAGCATCGCTGCCAATGCTGTTCACGGATCTGACAGCGACGACAATGCTGCGATGGAAGGAAGTTTTTATTTCAGCCAACGCGAATTGGCCTGATTCTCCCTTTCTTGAGAGTGAATAAAAAAACCGTTTCCGTTGGGATCGGTTTTTTTTGTCCATTATTCCGTGATGTCAGGAAAGAAGGAATCCGAAAAGTTCAGCAAATACAGTTTTTCTTGAGATCGCGTAAAGGCGGTATAGAACCAACGCAGTAATTCAACTTGAATCATATCGTCTTTCAAGTATCCTTGATCCACGATCACGGCAGGCCATTGTCCACCTTGAGCTTTATGGCAGGTGAGGGCCCAAGCAAATTTAACTTGAAGTGCCTGGTAACAAGGGTCTCTGGTGATGGCCTTGCGGATCGCCGGTTTGGATCCCAAATGGATGTAATCTTGGGCAACGGCTTCATAGAGGGCCTCCATTTCTGCTGGAGGAATGGAAGGGCTGTCCGTGTGCAAAGCACTGAGGTGAAGACAGACTTCAAAGGCAGGCAAGTCGGGAGAGTCAATGAGGCGGACTTCGGCCTCTGCAAACGGAGCTCCATAACGCTCAAATCGTTTTAGAACCTTTTGAACGATAATGGTGTCACCGTTCGCGATGAGCGTTGTGTGATGACCTTCTTGCGAGGCGAGCCAATAGTAGTTGTTCTTGACAACCATCAGCCGATCTCCAGCTTCCAGCGAGTCCTCTCGCCAAAGGATCCGACTTCTAATTTGCTGGTTGAATTGATTGGCGCGTTTATTCGACCGGGTAATGATGACCACTTGATCTTCACCGTATTGGCCGTATAAGTCTTCAATTTTCTCTTGCAATTCGAGCCCCTCCAATCGTTGAATGTCACTAAACGAACCCAAACTCATTTGAGGAAATCCTTCTGTTTTGGCATCAATTTGAAGCCTCAATTCATGGGCATTGAATAGGATGCCACTGTCCAATTCTTGGCGAACGACATCGGTCAACCGAATCGTTGCTACGGTCAAGTTAAAATCGCGGCGCAAACGATCCTCATTCAATGCGGGGCTTTCTGCATGGCCGACTGGAGGCAGTTGAGCATCGTCTCCAACCAATACTAAGCGGCAATCTTCCCCATTGAAGACATACTCCATCAGATCATCCAACAAGCTGCGGTATTGGAAGTTCCCTTTGTCGGACGCGCCTCCTGATTCACCAATCATTGAGGCTTCGTCAACGATGAAGATGGCACGCTCTTTTAGGTTGGGGGCGAGGCCGTAGGCCGTGGAGCCATCCTTGCTCCGAACACTGCGGTAGATTTCTCGATGAATGGTGGACGCGGATCTGCCAGCATACGTTTGCATGACCTTGGCCGCGCGTCCTGTTGGAGCCAGTAATTCGGTCGGCGCTCCCAATTCACCCAAAGCACGAACAAATGCGCCGATACTCGTTGTTTTTCCAGTTCCGGCGTATCCGCGAACAATTAAAGTGCAGCGTGGTTGAGGACTAAATAAGAACCTCGAAAAAGCATGAATCAACCGGCCTTGGCCAGAAGTGGGTTCATGCGGAAAATGCCCAGCCAACCGGTCTTCGAATTGTTCAATAGCGGAAGAAGAGTCGGGGTTTTGGGGCATGTTTTTGAGCTCATGACGAAGGTACATCGTGGATGTCGAAGTGGAGTTTGTGACCAGACGGGATGTTCTTCGATGGCCAGATGCGTTTGACGTCCTGAATTCGTGTCGTAGATTCGTAGGCGGTAATTCATGCAATTCGAATATCCAATCGGTTCCAATGGAAAAATTCTTCAGTGAAATCAATAAGTATGTGATCTCCATTTTCCTGTTTTTCGCAGGAATGGGGTTTTTAATTAAATACTTGAGTGGCGACAAATTAGAAAGTCAACCCGGAGCGATGTTGATTGCTTCATTGGCTTTGATTGCGGTTGCAGCCTTGGCCACACCGTGGGTTTTAGAGAAAATGAACCGCAAGCATTATCGAATTTTAATGGGGGTAGGAACGGTCGCCTCGCTTTGGTTGGCCTACGAAGTGTTCTACAGTGTAGACGAAGAAATTGAGTTTCGCGAGTTGAAAACACGGGTGGATGCACAAACCATCCAGTCATTGAAGGACATCCGTGACGCGCAAGAAGCGTATCAAAAAGTGTATGGCACATTTTGCAATGACTTCGATAGTTTGAAGCTGTTTTTGTTCGAGCCGGTCATTCCTGTGAGTTTCAACATGGGTTCGTTTCACGATACATTGCCTGAAGGCAAGAGCGATGAGATGGGATTCATTTTGAAACGTGACGATTTGACCGTGATTGCGGAACAAATGGAACTAACAGAAGATGAACTGATCGATCAGATATCGGATGACCTGCTTCCATATAAGGTCCGCGATGTAATCTATACAACGTTCTTTGACGAGAACTTCAAGGCAGAAATTAGAAAGAGTAAGCGTTTACCCAAGGTAGCTGTGGACAGCCTTTGGTTCAATCCGTTGAGCGGTGAGCGCTTTATGCTGGAAACAGACTCGATAGAAGTCGGCGGTGTCTTACAGTCTACCATTTTGGTGAAAGACCCTACGCCTTTTGGTCGTGAAAAAGTAAAGAAGGATACGTTGCGTTTCGGTTCATTGAACGAGGCGCATACAGATGGCAACTGGCGAAACTGATGTGAGCCAGTATCGTACCTTCTTGTTGCTGGGTTGGGATGGTCGCTCGTTGCAATGGGCAAGCGGTCAGGCCGGAACCATTGATAAAGTGGGCGAAGAGGCCGCTTTGGACGCAGCCGCTTTTGCAGAGGCTTGTTCGCAATTAAAAAACAAAGGATTGGGTGATGAATCGGTCGTGTTCCATCACCGGCATGCCTTTTTCACATCGTCTCCCGCTTCGGTGTCCAAGGGGCACGAAGAGCAGCTTATGTCGCTGCATCTGGGTGCGCAATCAAGCACACAAGCCAATCAGTATTTCCATTCAGATGCCTTTGGCGATGAGCTTGCTGTTATGGAACGATGGGAGTCCCGTGGTTTAAAATCTACAGTGCAAATTCTTTGGCCTCATGCTCGATTTGAAAGCAGCACATTGCGCTGGATTGAAAAGATTGGCGCCGATTCGCGCAACGTCACTGGGCCTTTAATTGCCGTTGACATCGGTGTCCACCGTGCGTTGTTGGCGAGGCTTGATCAAGGCCGTCTTATGTGGGCCATGGTCACAGAAGATCTAGAAGGAGAGGGGCTGTTGTATCACATTGTCAATGCCATGCACCGGGATGGATTGGAACCGGCAAATTCGGATTCCAAAATAGTGCTCAGCGGAGAGGTCGAACGCGGAGACGCTTGGACCCTTGCTTTTGAACGGTTTTTCAATCATGTTGAAATCGTTGAGTTGGATATGAACGTTTCAGGTATAAAAACGCAACGCTGGGCATTGCATTCACAACTGTTCACATGCGCGTAACAGGAGGTTCTCTTAAAGGCAGAAGGCCACAGTTAGTGAAGGGGTTTAAAGGCCGTCCAACGACCGATTTCGGTCGTGAAAGCCTCTTCAATCTATTGCGCTCTCGAGTGGATATCGAAGGTGCCGATGTCCTGGATTTATTCGCAGGAACGGGCATGGTTGGCTTGGAGTTTGCAAGCCGTGGATGTTCTTCAGTCACTGCCGTCGAGATGGATATTCGAGCGGTGCGTGCAATCCAACAGATGTTCCGTGTTTTTGAGTTGGAAAACAGCCAAGTCATCCGAGGAAATGCGTTGGATTTTATCAAGCGGGCGATGACGAGCTATGATGTCATTTTCGCAGATCCTCCCTATGGACTCGATGGCCTGGAGGGAATCCCAGGGCGTGTGATGGAGTCCGCAATACTGGAACCGGGAGGTTGGCTTATCTTGGAGCACGGTGAGCGAACCGATGTCTCTGAAATTCAAGGATTTCAGGAGTGCAGGCACTATGGGCATGTTCATTTCAGTTTATTCAAAAAATGATGGCAGATCATTCCTTCAAGAGAGCTGTATTTCCAGGGTCATTTGACCCGATGACCCTCGGGCACCTGAATATTTTACAGCGATCGATTTCGTTGTTTGATGAAATCATTGTAGCTGTTGGCGTCAATGGCGCGAAAGCACCGATGTTTCCTTTGGAAAAGAGAATGGAATGGCTCCGTATTGTTTGCAAGCCTTTCCCATCGGTTAGAGTGGAAGCCTTTGAAGGCTTAACCAGTTCGTTTTGCATCGAACAAGATGCTGGGTTTTTGTTGCGTGGAGTGCGAAATGGAGGAGACTTTGAATACGAGCGAACCATTGCACAAATGACCAAGGTGCTCGAGCCGAAGTTGGAAACCATCATTTTGTTTACTGATCCTGAATTTGCTCACATTCATTCCAATGTCGTTCGCGAAATCGTTCGGAACCACGGGGATGCGTCCTCTTTTTTACCGCGTGAGATTGAATGGGATTGAGAATGCAAAGCCCAACGAGATTCGTTTGCTTTTTGAGCGTTTTTCTATCCGTTTGTTTTTGCGGCTTGAGCGTTTCAGCTCAAACTCAAACCACATTGCAGGGGAGGTTAGGTGGGTTTGATGAGCAGCACTTGCCGAGTGTCCTTCACGTGCGTCATTTCGATGCCCCTGCGCTAGGTCTTGGGGAATGGGTGAATGTTGCGCTCGTTCATGCTGATGGGTCTTTTGAAACAGATCTCGGTGACCTGACCAGTCCGGCATTGTTTGAATTTGCGGCCCCTCCTTGGTCTTGGTTGGCAATCGTGAGGCCGGGTGAAAGCAGTGTGTTGACTTTATCTCCTTCTTCACGTGCGAGCAACCGACTCATGCAGGTGACGGGTGTTGTGCGTTGGAATGGAAATCATCCGAGCATCTCCCTGGATTCTCTGGCTCGATTCCAGCAGAGATTGACGAATGAATTGGTTCAGCCAATGACGTTGAAATCGTTGGGGCTTCAGCCGCTGAACAGCGATTCGCTGGAGCAGGTGTCGTCGCTATCTGACTCCATGTTTCAAGCGGCCTGGATGAACTTGGAACGTGAGATGAAGCAGCCTGTATTTGAAGATTTGTGGTGGCAAGCTCAGTGGAAATGGCAGGTCGTTCTAGGGTCGAATAAGCCAACCCTTGATTCACTTTGGTTGAGCTGGAATTCCCTACGACTCAATCGGAATTTAGAGGAATCGTTGAAGTCTCCGGGTTGGATCGAGCCGTGGTTTGTCCGCTATGATCAATGGTGGAAACAACGGCAAGTGGATGTCAATGGAATGAGCAAGGCTGTTTACCTAGCTGACTTGGATACGTTGCGCCAGTCGATGGGACCGCAATGGGATGCGGCATCGCATGAAGATTTGGCTGCTGCCTGGTTGATGAAAGCCTTAAGTGAGCCTGATGAGTTGACCTTTCGTATTTGGGAAACCATGCCGTTTCCTGAGTCATTTCGGGGTCAATACAAGCGGCTGATGGACAGCCGCAACCCACGAAAATCTGGCGATGCGAGAGCGAAGATTCGATGGACACTTCCCAATGGGGACCTGCAATCATTCAATGATGTTTGCTCCAATGATTGGAAGGTAATGCTCGTCGTCAGAAACGGTTCAGGAGCAGCCTTGAGAGAACGGGAACTCTTTGCGGAAATCACCGAAAAGAAGATCTTTTCGAACATCTGTTTTATGGTTTTAAGTGTGGATGCTACGGAGTCAGATTGGCGTTCTTCCTTGTCAAAACGACGGAGTATTCAAGAACAGTTGGTCTGGTTAGGAAATAACCCTGAGAACTTTGAGTTGCTTCAAATTTCAACCATTCCACAGGTTATTGCCATCAGTCCAAACGGACAACTAAGTCGATCGATTCGCTCTTTACCTAGTGAAGGACTTGGAGCCGAATTGGAACGCGAAATCAGAATTTCTCGCAGCAGCTACTAAGCGGTTCAGTGTAGCTTTTGAATCAAGTTGATGAGGCTAGGATACGCACGCTCAAGGATGCGCTTTTCAATAGGTTGTTGATGCCATTGAACGGATGTGATCCCTTCTTCAGACTGCGGAGTTCCTGTTGTTTTCCCCCCATCGTGTCGGGCATGAAACCAAAACGTTGTCTTCAGTACCGGCGTGCCGTTTTCATCATACGTGTGGTAGGTCTTTCCCAGGTCGGAGGCAATCGACAGTCCAGCGATTCCGGTTTCTTCTTGCACTTCTCGGATTGCAGCTTCTTCGATGCTTTCGAATTTTTCGACCTTGCCTTTGGGCAAATCCCATTTCCCATTTCGTTCAATCCAGAGAATGTCGTTGGTGTTGTTTTCAACGACGCAGCCCGCCGCGAGGACTTCTCGGTACATCAAACAGTACCGCATCCAAAGAGTATCTAAATCGTCAGAAATTAATTCAATTTGGACAATGTGTGGATGCATTCGAAGCATCTGAGCGAGGTCTTTGAGACCTTTATTGTCGGGCTCATGGATCACGAATGATGAATCCGAACCGGTCCATTTTTCTATGAAAAGGACTGGCCGATTGAGCATATAAACTTCATACATTCGCGTCATGACTTTGTCTGTGGAAAGCAAGCGTAAAGTAGCGGAATTCTTATTGCGAATCAAAGCAATACAACTCCGTCCTAATGAGCCATTTACGTGGGCAAGTGGTCGAAAATCGCCCATTTATTGTGACAATCGGAAGACGTTGAGTCACCCAACGGTGCGAACGTTCATTCGTCAGATGTGCTCGGAGGAGGTCGAAAATCGTTTTGGTAAGGTGGATGGAATTGCGGGTGTAGCCACTGGAGGAATTGCCCTCGGTGCACTCGTTGCTCAGGAATTGGGGTTGCCTTTTATCTATGTTCGATCGGGAGCCAAAGCGCACGGCATGGGCAATCATATTGAAGGGGATTTGTCAGCATTATCGAATGTGGTTGTGATTGAAGATTTAATTTCAACGGGTCAAAGTAGCTTGAAGGCAGTGGATGCTTTACGCGAAGCAGGGATAGAAGTCAAGGGACTCATTGCCATTTTCACCTATGGTTTTTCGGATTCCGTTCAAGCCTTCGAAAAGGCAAATTGCACATTCAGCACACTAACCGATTATCCGACGATGTTGAATCAAGCGGCAGCAGAAGGATACATTACACAGGGTCAGAAAACGGCTTTGGACAAGTGGTCAGAAGACCCCGTGGCTTGGAGTGATCAGCAAAGCTAAAAGGAATGGAAATTAAAAGTCCTATCGCTCAGGTTGGTTGTACCTCTGAGGTTTTGTTTGATTTCGTATCCAACCTTGAAAACTTGGAATCGCTCTTGCCGAGCGATCAAGTGCAGTCGTTTCAGTTGGACGGTGATGTTTGCAAATTCAAAGTCACAGGAGGATTTGATATCGTGATCAAGAAGACATCTGAGGAGCGACCTGAATGCATTCAATTTAGCTCTCAACAAGGCACTCCGATTCGATTTGGTCTCACTGTTAGGATCGAATCGTTGGATAACGGGTCGAATGTCCAAGTCGTTTGTGACGCGGATTTGAACCCATTCATGAAGATGATGGCAGAAAAGCCACTTCAAAAGATTTTTGATGGAATGGTCGAGAAAATCGTGGGTCGTTTTCCGCTAGGCTGAGATCAACGTCGCATGAGCGACACCCACCGAAGGTCTCCAGCAGAGACATGAGAAGTTGTCTTTCCGGCATGGGGTCCATCTATCCACTGAATTTGTGCCTGCCCCGTTGCGTTGATTCCCAAAAACCGCGCTTGGTGGATGCCATCTTTCCATTCAAATGACAGCACTTCATTCCATCCAAATAAACTGCGCTGGTAGTGTTCCAATTGTTCGGTAGAGATGGGGTTGGCTCCGAGAGAAGAGAATGGGAACAGCCCGCTGAGCTCTTGCTCTAGTTTGTCTTGACACGTTGGAATCGTGAGTGCTTGTGAGGAGAATGTTTGCAGAGCAACCCATTCTTGATTGGAAGAATACGAAGCGATGTTCATACCAATCCCGATGACGATTCCATGCATATTTTGTCCTTTCCAATGATTCTCCAATAGAATCCCTGCACACTTTTTCCATGTATCATCATGGCGAATGACCACGTCATTGGGCCATTTGATGCGGACTTCAGGGGCTGGGAGGGTATCCAAAGTACCTGCAATGCATCGTTTGACAGCTTCTGAGATGGTCATGTTCAGCTGCAGCCAAAAGGTGCTGTCAATGGTTTGGGCTTTGCGTGGCGTTGTAAAATGTACGGCCGCGCTCCAAGCAAGGTCTTGATTTTCACGATGTTCCCAAACTTTTCCTTGTTGCCCGCGACCCGCTGTTTGATGCGTCGTTGTGAAAATGGCTGCTTGCCCTGCTTTGCTTTCGCGCAGCCAGTTCATAGCGGCGTCATTGGTGCTGGGAATTTCAGGAAAATGAAATCGAAATGCAGCTTCCCAATGGCCTGGCGCAGTTGGCGATTTCGATTCAATTGGCATGAGCCGAAAGTAACGAATTCCTAGATAGTAGAAGGGAAAATTCAATTGGCATGTTTTCGCAGCTCTTCGTCTGTTCAATGCCTTCTCGCTTCGTATCTTGCGCTTCCTATTCATAGTCTAAGACCCCGAACTTTGGCCGTACAGCCCCCCTTGTTACAAGCCGTTATCGAAGGACTTCAAGAAGTTAAAGGACACCGTATTACGGTGCTTGACCTGCGAGAAGTGCCTCATGCCGTAGCCGCTTGGTTTGTCGTTGCACACGGCACCAGTAGAACCCAGGTTGAAGCGTTGGCTCACTCCGTGGAGGACATGACACGCGATCGCCTCGATGAGCGCCCTTGGTCGAAGCAAGGACTGGGCAATGGAGAGTGGGCAATCTTGGACTATAGTGATGTCGTCGTTCATGTGTTTCATGAAGAAGCAAGAACACGCTATGCCTTGGAAGAACTTTGGGGCGATGCCGCTGTTCATTCCGTTGAAGAAGATTGAACTGAAGGATCCAATAGATCATGGAAGATAACAACCAGAATGCGTCAGCGGATAAAGGCAGTAAAAAGCCAAATCTAAATTTTTATTGGGTTTATGCCGTCATTGGATTTGTCTTATTGGGCATGCTTTTGCTCAATTCAGGACAAGATGGCCGTCAAATTCAATGGTCTGAATTTAAAGATTACATTGAGAAAGGTGATGTCAAGAGTGTAGTCTTTGATGGTCAGCGCGCTACGATATTGTTGCGCGATGATGTCCGTGAGGAAATGAATGCGGACCAAGATGAGAAGTCTCTGATTAGCGCGTTATACCGTTCTTCAGATTTCTGGCTCTTCGTTCCAGCGGGTGATGCGTATCTCGACGATCTGAAACAGCTCTCGGAGCAACATGATTACGAGTACGTTTTTGAACCCGTAAATGAATGGGGTCAGCAGATGGTGACCTACGTGTTGTTTTTCGCGGTAATGATTGGCGTGTGGGTGTTGATTATGCGTCGTTTGGGAGGCGGTGGACCGGCAGGAGGTCAAATATTCAATATTGGAAAATCTAAAGCGCAGCTCTTCGAGAAAGGCCAAGGAACGGATACAAACTTTGGAGATGTGGCTGGATTGGATGGAGCGAAAGAAGAGTTAGAAGAAATTGTAGCGTTTTTGAAGGCACCGGAGAAGTATACCAATCTTGGGGCTAAAATTCCAAAGGGAGCGCTTCTTGTAGGCCCTCCAGGAACGGGTAAGACATTGCTTGCAAAAGCGGTAGCAGGAGAAGCGCAGGTTCCTTTTTTCTCTTTGAGTGGTTCTGATTTTGTCGAGATGTTCGTCGGAGTCGGAGCGTCACGAGTACGCGATCTGTTCAAGCAGGCCAAAGAGAAATCACCGGCCATTATTTTTATTGATGAGATTGATGCTATAGGGCGTGCACGTGGCAAAAATGCGAGCATGGGTTCCAATGACGAACGTGAAAACACGTTGAACCAACTCTTGACGGAGATGGATGGGTTTGGCACCAACAGTGGAGTGATCATACTGGCCGCAACGAATCGGGCTGACATTTTGGACAAGGCATTGATGCGAGCGGGGAGGTTTGATCGTCAGATTTATGTTGACATGCCCGATTTAGCCGAGCGCAAACAGATTTTTGAAGTGCACCTGCGTCCGATCAAAATTGACGCATCGATTGATGTAGACTTCTTATCGAGACAAACTCCTGGATTCAGTGGGGCAGACATCGCGAATGTTTGCAATGAAGCGGCGTTGTTTGCTGCTCGGAAGGGACAAGACGAAGTGACGCATCAAGACTTTTTGGATGCGGTAGATCGCATCATTGGTGGGTTGGAAAAGCGCTCAAAAATCATCTCGGCGTCTGAAAAGAAGACCATTGCCTACCACGAGGCGGGGCATGCGCTTGTTAGCTGGTTGGTCGAATTTGCTTCTCCACTTGTCAAGGTGAGTATTGTTCCTCGCGGACAGTCCTTAGGAGCGGCATGGGATCTTCCCGAAGAACGGCAAATCACTACGACAGAGCAGTTGGTTGATGAAATGTGTGCGGCGCTGGGTGGTCGAGCGGCCGAAGAAGTAATGTTCAATAAGATCTCAACGGGCGCTTTGAGTGATTTAGAAAAAGTCACGAAGCAGGCCTATGCCATGGTGACGGTTTACGGTTTAAACCCTCGAATTGGAAATCGTAGCTACTATGATAGCACAGGTGATCAATCGTTTACAAAGCCGTACAGTGAAGAGACCTCTCGAATTATTGACGAGGAAGTGAGCATTTTGATAGAGGGTGCTTATGACCGTGCCAAGGAAATCCTCAGAACCAATAAAGAAAAGTTGGTGGGCTTGGCGGATTCGCTGCTCGAAAATGAGGTGATTTTCAAGGAAGATTTACTCCGGATTTTGGGGGAGAGACCGTTTGCATCTGTTGAAGAAATTGTACCGTTGGTTCCGATTAAGAAGAACGCTGTTGATGCGTCATCCTCAGAGGTGATTGTGGAGGACACACCGGTACCGACTGATTCTAAAGGGTCGGATTCGGAAGAAGAAAATGGCAAGGAAGACATGTCCGATTCGACTTCCAATCTTCCTTCTGAGAGCGCATGAAAGATTGGAGCACCATATATGTGGGGAGTTTTCTTCCTGCTGTGGAATTGCGTCGATCAGTTTTAGAAAAACACGCCATTCCTGCAGTGGTTTTGAATCAGCGTGATAGCAGTTACCATTTTGGCACCATCGAACTCAAAGTCCGTTTGGAGGATGTCGAGCGGGCTTCACAATTGATTGAAGACACGGAAGCATAAAAACGGGATGAAAGAGACCGCAACACGCAGTGTTACAGGATTGTTGTTTGCTTCGGTTGTCATTGCAGCTGTTGTTTGGAGTCTATGGTCCAATGGTATGTTCTGGGGTATCGTATCCCTGTTGGCGGTCGCTGAATGGCGTCGCCCGATGGTCATTAAAAGACAATTTGCGTCGCTCCTTTTTGCCATGCTGATGGTCGGTATGACCGCTGTGATGCTACTTCTTGTTTGGGATTCGAAAAGCGGCTTCAATCCGGCGCCATTGCTCACTTTCATTGGGATGATTTGGGCCAATGATACAGGGGCATATCTCGTTGGGAAACCACTGGGTAAACACAAGCTTATGCCGCGTGTTTCTCCGGGAAAATCTTGGGAAGGTTTGATTGGAGGTGTGATGCTGGCGGGACTCGTGGCGTGGTGGCTCATGGGATTGGAATGGGCTTGGGTTGGGGTCCTCCTAGGCGTGGCAGCGACAGCAGGGGATTTAGTGGAGAGTGCATGGAAACGCGGCCATGGAATCAAAGATTCAGGGTCTATTTTACCGGGTCATGGAGGCGTTTTGGATCGCTTTGATGGTTTTCTATTTGCGGCACCAATCTTTGTTTTGTTGGTCCATTGTTTTGAGATTCAATTCTTCTTTAACCTGTTCTTCATATGACGTTTCATCGCGAAGGAATTCCGACTTTATTGGTGGTTTTGATATTTGATGCTGGGCTTGTCTGGTTGGCTACGCTGTTTTTTCCAATGTGGTTGTTGGTTTTCGTTTGCTTAGCAGCGCTAATTCTGCTGGGGCTGATCTTGAATTTTTTCCGCATGCCCCATCGTCCGGTGGGAGAGGTGTCAGACCGGCAAGTGGTCTGTCCGAGTGATGGAAAAGTGGTGGTGATCGAGGAAGTTGAGGAGACGGAATGGTTCAAGGACCGGAGGATTCAGGTGAGTATTTTCATGAGCCCGTTGAATGTGCATGCCCAATGGGTGCCTATTGCGGGTAAGGTGTTGTTATCTCGCTACCATCCGGGCAAATTTTTGGTCGCGTGGCATCCGAAGAGTAGTACGGAGAATGAACGAACGACGCATGTGATCGATGGAAAGCACGGTGTGATTATGTTTCGACAAATAGCGGGTGCTGTGGCAAGAAGAATTTGCTGGTATCTCAAAGAGGGTGATCAGGTCGGACCGGGACAGGAAATTGGATTCATCAAATTCGGCTCGCGCGTAGATGTTTTTCTCCCACTTGACTCAACTGTACAGGTGAAATTGGGTGATGTGGTTGTCGGTAGGGAGACCCCTTTGGCTCAATTGCCAGATTGAGTGGATAAATTCTAATCACGAGACCGTGATTAATTGCTTGTTTTGCGGTACTTTTTCATCTCAAAACCCTATTTCATGAAGCATTTTACTCTTGCAGCCATGGCGATATGCCTAGGCTTTTCAGCAGTTGCTCAATCCCCTGTTGCGACAGGGAGTCAACTCTTAGACGGTGTACCGCAAATGGCCCCATCTCTTCGGACTGCCTCGCCTATGCCGACCATGGCCATTTCCGATTTTTCGGATCGACCCCAGCAACCTATGGAGGGGC
>CAJWIF010000024.1 GCA_913041135.1 uncultured Flavobacteriales bacterium | reverse complement strand
ATAGTGCTTGATGTTGTTTTTCAATTCTGCACCCAATTGGCCATAATCATAGGCTGCTGAAAGTCCGTCGTATATCTCGCTTGATGGAAATACAAAGCCATATTCCTTGGCGTGACTGATGACTTTTTTTAGGAGATCGTCGCTCATGTTGCTGTTGTTCTACGAATGCGTTTGCAAAGGTAGCGCCTGCAAACGGGACTCCACGTAATTGATGGAGTAGACTACATTTGTCCCCATGGCAGAAAATCTCCGTTTTGGATTGCTGGGCAGTGGATCTTGGGCAACAGCAATCGCTAAGATGCTTTTGACCAACGTTGATTCCTTGAATTGGTGGGTTCGACGGGAGGAAACCAAAACGTACTTGGAGCAGCATGGGCGCAACCCCAACTACATCCAGAGCATTTCATTTGATGCCAACCGATTGGTTGTGAGCACTTCGATGCAGGAAATCATTGACCAAAGCGATGTGATCATTTTTGCCATTCCATCCGCCCACTTGGATGATGCCATCCAAGATCAACAGGTGACAGGAATGGAAAACAAATTGCTCATCAGCGCGATCAAAGGCATGGTGGTCAAATACGATAGCATTCCTGCCCGCTATTTACACAAAGAGTTTCAAGTGCCTTATGATCGCATTGGCCTGATCGCTGGTCCTTGCCATGCGGAAGAAGTCGCGCGGGAAAAACTGAGTTACCTCACGGTCGCTTGTCCCAATTTGGAGAATGCAATTACGGTGGCAGATGCGCTAAAAACGCGCTACATCAAAGTCAGCACCAGTGAAGATGTGTTTGGAACAGAGATCGCCGCGGTGCTTAAAAACATATACGCCATTGGCGCTGGCATTGCATTAGGGCTCGGGTATGGAGACAACTTTTTGAGCGTACTCATTAGCAATGCTTCACAAGAGATGAAGGCTTTCTTGGCCGCCGTTCATGAACTCGACCGTGACGTAAAAAAAAGCCCCTATTTGGGTGACTTGTTGGTCACAGCGTACAGTCCGCATAGCCGGAATCGCAACTTGGGTATGATGATTGGCAAAGGCTATAGCGTCAAAGGAGCCATCATGGAAATGAGCATGGTGGCGGAGGGGTACAATGGGTCCGAGGGGATATTCCAGATGAACAAACGCTTTCAAGCCCACTTGCCCATCGCAGATGCCGTCTACCGGATTCTGCATGAACGCATGTCACCCGTGATCGAAATGCGCTTGCTCATTGATGAGCTTTCCTGAAGAAGGCCGTTCAAAAAGAAGCGATAAAAAAACGCCCCGACCCAAGGGCCGAGGCGTTTCACTTCGAGTTGTTCTATGATCAGTGTGCGATGTTGACCATTTGGGTCATGCCATCCACACTCAAGATGTACGTTCCAGCAGACAAGCCGGCTACCTCAAGTACAACGCGTGTTGCGCCTTGTAGAGATTGATTGTAGACACGTCGTCCATCCAAGCTATATAAAGCAAGCTGTTGTCCCGGTGCGTTCAATTCAATTTGCAATTGATCCGATGCTGGATTCGGATACGCCCACAAACCGTTTTCTTCAGCTGCAGATTCTGCAATCGAAGAGGTTTCGACCAAGCCCAAAGCATAGGCCATGCGTGGAGCGGTGTATCCTTGGATGATATCCAACCAAGCCATTGCCTCTTCCACTCCCATCGTCGGATTTAAACCCAATTGGGTTGCCGCAATGTTGGAGCTGTTTGCTGAATCAACCGCTTGCGTCGTTGCAACATCCCACCACTGCCAAGGGGAGCTGTCATAAGGCTCCGTTGGTGCGCCATCGACGTAGTTGTTCAAAACAGGATACAATCCGTCCATGCCGTCGTTGATTTCCAACGCCTGCAAAGACAAGGCATCGGACAAGTTTTGACTTTGGAAAGAAACGTTGTTGTTGGGATCATCAAATGCATTGATCGCAAGGTGAACATTGTAAGCACCCGTTGCTTCAATGACCGGCTCACCAGTCGTTGGAACGACAACAATACCGGATGTATAGGGTGCAAATGGATCATGAGGACAATGGAAGCTCACCATTGCAGGGTCGCCCGAATCCAACCATTCTTGTGAGCCCAGAGCGCCTCCCATATTCATCTGAAACTGGATGTCAGAATTGTAGTCTGGATAGTGGCCAATGCAAAGCTGCAGGCTATCTGGCGTATACCCGTCAAACTTCGCCTCCGGGTCTCCGTTGATCGATTCAATCACCATCGGAATGGAAGTCCCGTTTCCTGGGTCATACCATAAGCTCTCGATGGGCGCTCCAGAAGCATCCACAAAAATATCGTTGTAATCCGTAATAGAGGCAGACGCGAGTGATACATACCCTCCTGTTCCATCACCAAAATAAGCGACTTTCTCGGTGTCAATTCCAAATTCGTTGCCCATCTCTGCCGCATTCATGCGGAAGTAACGAACGGCCGTTCGTGCATCCTGTACACCACGGTACGCCGCGTTAATCAATTGGTAGGTTCGCTCAACTTGCGTTCCTGCTAAAGGATTCCATCCCAATCGGTAATCAACAGAGGCTGTAACATACCCCATGCGCGCAAAACGATTGCATAATTCCACAACAGAGCTGTCTGTTCGGCCACCAAGAGCGGAGCCATTGACGTACTTCGGAAGGAAATTGCCCGTGTGAAAAACCAAAATCAACGGACGATTGGTTTCTGTATCACCTTCAGGCTCGTAAACATCCATAAGCTGAGGCAGCGCCATAGGAGGCTGTCCTTGCAGGGCGGGTAGAACGGAGACATTGGTCGCGTAGACCACATCCGTTGTGACGACGACGGACTCAAAGATTTCATCCAAGTAACGTTCTTGGGCCTGCATCGACAGGAAGCCCAAAGCACACAAGGCTAGCGTAAAAAATTTTTTCATGAGAAAAGGGGGTTATTTCAAGCCAAATTACCTTCAGATTCTGGTGCAATTCTGCCCGACCAAAAATTATATGAACCATGGTTTTCAACAAAATTGCTGTCAAATTGAATTTCTGAAATCTAGATTTCATTTTAAACCGAGCGCTTTTTTATGCGTCAAAGAGTGTATTACTACCTTCACAAATTGATCCCCATGAAACACCTCTTCGCTAGCATTTCGATTCTTTTTTGGACGTGCTCAGCTATCGCTCAGCCTGAAATTGTTTCGTGGCAGATCAACGCCGACGGAGCCAACGGACAATTCTGGAACAACGGACAGTTGACTGACAATGGAGTCTCCTGCGATGTTCAGCTGGTTCAATTCTCAGACAACAACGTTTACATCACCTCCACAGGTGTTCCACGCTATGCCACGGCCCCGTTTGGTGATTCAAACCCCTCACAAGCTTCAGAAATAGCGTATTTATTCCGTATTCCGCGTCAACCCCAGCAGGGCCCTGCTGGGGGAACTGCAACTGGATTGGGCCATACAGCGGTCTTGAACAACGGGGTACCGACCTTCAATGCCCTCGATGCCTTTTCCTACAACAACCAAGATATCTGGCATCAGAACGGCGGCTTTTTTGAGTTGGCCGGGTTTGATTGCGCCAAGGGTCACCCTGCAATGGGGCGATACCATCACCATTTGATGCCCAATCCGTTTAGTGATTCACAAGATGTGATCAATCCGGTTTGTGCGGAGTATCCCAGTGACGGATTGCTGACCATAGACCCCAGCAATCACAGTCCCATTATTGGGTATGCGTTTGATGGCTATCCAATCTATGGGCCGTATGCGTTTGAGAATGAAGACGGGTCAGGAGAAGTTGTTCGTATGGAGTCGAGTTACGCTGTTCGTGATATCCTCGTTCGGCATGAGCTCGCCGATGGAACCCTACTCAATCCCAATCAATTCGGCCCCGATGTCGGTGCTTTAGTCACTCCAGCCATTCCCCCTGGAGCCCAACCTGTTGAAGCGGTTTTGGGGGCCTACATCGAAGACTTCGAATTCATTGAAAATTCCGGTCATTTGGACGTTCACAACGGACGGTTCAGCATCACTCCGGAATACCCCAACGGCACGTACGCTTATTTTGCAACGGTCGATGAAAATTGGAACCCGGCATTCCCTTATTTCTTTGCCTCTTATTACGGCGTTGTTGCAACAGACAACTTCGGTCAAGGCCCTCCCGGCCAAGGCGGTTCAGCCACCAATGTCACCATCAACGAGACGGTCGAAACGTATGATTCCACCTCAAGCCTCGAGCAGCCAAAGCCGAACGAACCCGGGTATTGGTTTCCCAATCCCGCGACACGGGAAGTTTCTTGGCAGGGGGGACACATCCCCGTGGAATGCCATTTATTCGATGCCCAAGGCCGCCTGGTTGGTCGCTGGTCACAGAACTTGGGGAATACTTGGAATCTCGGTCATCTCTCACCTGGCATGTACTTCATTTCATCAGAAGGTGGTGCACGCTCACCGCTTTGGATCATAAAATAACATGTGCTTACACCGGTTGATTCTCGTTCTTTTTTGCAGCCTGAGCTTCACAGTTTGGTCTCAAAACGACGCCTGGCAGCACGACACGAGTTGGGTCAGCACCGGGTGGGCGAGTGCGGATATCGGTTGGTGGGAAGACGTTCGTGACCTCTGTCCTTGGGGCGCTGATGCCGGGGCATCTGCGATTCAAGTGTATGCCGCTGAAGGAGGATCTCACCCTGCGATCATTCGGATGACTTTGGACTCCGAAATGCACATTCTTTTTCCGTTTGAGGAGGATGTAGAGCGCCCGATTCAAATAGAAAAAATCGCTTCCGACACTGCCAATCGCCTGTGGTGCGCTATGAATAAGCAGTCGCACGATAGCACCTTAACTTCATTGGGAGGGCTATGGGTTTTAGACCCCGCAGGTCAACCCGATAACGCATTCGGTTCAGACAGTCTGCCTGGTTGGATTCCCATCACATTCGGAGGTCCCTTTCAAGAATTGCATGGATTGAACGGTACATCTGATGGGCAATGGATGGTTAGCGGGATGGCGCTTGATCCGTGTTGTTTTCATCGTGAGATGCCCACTTTGGCGTTGCTCAATTCCGACGGGGAGTGGGATAATTCATTTGGCAACAACGGTCGTCTTGTCCTAGATGTAGGTGCGGCTGAAATCCTGGATACGATCGGAATGCGTCCTGCTTTCAATCGCCATGAAATCGGCGGGTTTTATAGTGCAGCTGTACCAACCGAAGGCGGATGGATCGCCGGAGGAGCCTACTCCAACGCAACCCACTATGAAATTTTAGTCGTCAAACACGCGAGCGACGGGGCGTTGGACACATCCTTTGGAGACAATGGAATTGTGCATCTCAATTTAAATCCAGGAGTGAATCATTGGGTAAGCGACTTGCACATTGAGCCCAACGGCTTGATTTCAGCCAATATCACATCCCACACAGCAGGGGATTTGCCCGCTGGATGGCACGCCTTAATTTTAGATGCTACGGGAACACCTCTACAATGGGAAACCACAGAAAGTAACGCAACGTGGTCAAGTCTGGGGTTTCTAGACACTTCCGATTCCTGGCCCTTGGGGTTTGGTTTTGAAGAGGACGCTTCAAGCCCTTCATTGATTTCGTACACCGGCGATTTAGGGGATGCTCCAGAAATGATTCTGTTAGAGCCCCTAATGAGTCCTGAGGGCTCGTGGGGTGAATTTCGTGCTGAATACCATCCTGCTTGGGATCGGCTCATGATTGCTGGCCACTGGCAAGGCCCCACAAACGGAAGTGATCCCAACCCTCAAATCCTGATTTCCCTCTGGGAGCAAGACCTCTCCACAGCATTGCACACCCAACCACATCGTTCTAACAAAAGCAACCCATATCCCAACCCAATTCAAGCCGGGGAAGCGTTGCACATTGAGCAAATTTCAGGCCTTATGGGAGGTTCCGGGGATTGGAGTTTAGCCTCATTGAGTGGGGTTGAAGTCTCGCGTTGGAGGATGCTACCGGGCATGAAAACATTGGTGATCGACCCCGATATTCCATCAGGCGCATATATTTTGAAGTCTCCTTTCCAATCCGCTCAACGATTTCAACTGATAGTTGAATGAAATATTCCTACATTTCAACATGAGAATTTCATTTCGTTTCCCGCTCCTTCTTGGCTTGTCCTTGATGATTGTTTCTGTTTCCTCATTCGCCCAAACTGGCTTGCAATATCCTGAGGACGACTCCGCTGTGAAGGTTGCCGAAGTGATGCCGGTATTGATCAGTTGCAACGATGTTGCTGATCTTGAAAAGCGCAAGTCCTGCACGAATGATGGCATTATGAGTCACATCATGAGCGAATTGGTCTATCCCGAAGAGGCCCGTGATAAAGGTCTTGAAGGAACCGTTTTTGTTGAATTCGTTGTCAACCAAAAGGGTCTCGTGAGCGACGTTAAAATTCTCCGTGGCCTAGGTCCGTTGGATGAAGCAGCGTTGGATGTTGTGCGCGGATTGCCCACTTTCAGCCCTGGTACTGAAAATGGAAAGGCTGTCAATGTGAAATACGCTTTGCCCATTCGCTTTTCTCTTTCCGAGTGACCTTTTCACTGTCTCCGGCGCGCGCACATCGATTGCGCTGCTACTTGGGCTGTGCGGTCTTCCTAATCGGGTGCGGTCAAGAAGGCCCCCCCATTGTGATTCGAAAGCAGCCTCAAAAGGCACAGGCTGATGTAACCGTCCGCAAGGAGGTCAGAACAATCGCTTTTGGAAGTTGTGCGCATCCTGATTCTCCCATGCCCGTGCTTCGCGTTGCCATTGAGCAAAAAGCCGATGTGTTTATCTGGCTTGGAGACAATGTGTACGGGGACACAAAGGACATCGAAACCTTGATTTCAGAGTACCAAGACCTTGGTGAGCACGAAGATTTCAAGGAACTGGCAGAGGAGACGAGAATGCTTGCGACTTGGGACGATCACGACTATGGCTGGAATGACGCCGGGAAGCATTACCCACTTCGAGAGGCCTCAAAAGAAGCGTTTCTATCCTTTTGGAACGAACCTGATTTATCGCCAAGACGCGAACGCCCCGGAATCTACATGAGCTATTTGTTTGACGGTGGGCGCAAAGATGTACACGTCATTCTACTCGACACGCGTTCCTTCAGAGACGATTTACTCCCCGCTTCTAACATCGCATTCCAAGGAACCAATGGCATTGGATACGCTGCAGATTACGTACCCCACGCGACTGCAGATTCAACCCTTTTGGGTTCTGCTCAATGGAAATGGCTCGAGAAACAACTCGAGGTGAAAGCAGACGTTCGGGTCATCGGTTCTTCCACCCAGTTTGGCATTGAATGGAATGGATATGAGTGCTGGGGTAATTTTCCGCATGAGCGCGAAAAAATGGCGCACATGATTCAAGAATCCAACGCACTCAACCAGACCATGGGACAGCCTGTTGTTCCCGTCATTTTCATTTCCGGTGATGTCCATTATGGTGAGATTTCCGGTTGGAAATCAGCCAATAACGCGCTCCACACATCGCTAGATACCTTGTTTGACGTGACCTCTAGTGGAATCACTTCCAATTGGGACTTTGCTACCCCCAACTCCAATCGACTGGATGGTCCCGTGATGGAAAACAACATTGGCATGCTTCAAATCGGGCGGCCGAGACAGGCTTTCGTCGTTGCCGAATTGTGGGATGCTGAAGGAGAGAAACGGGTGTCACGGGTCTTGGCTCCCTAACTTCATCTAACTCCTTGTTTTTCATTGGTTTAAGATGATGTGTTTTGGCGTTTCCCAAAAAAAAACGTTGATTTTGAAGATTCCGCCTCATCTTTGCACAGCGAATAGGTCAGGTTGTTGATAACCTTTGAAACCATCGCAGGCGCGTTATCCCGAGTTGAACGCGCAATCGGACGACACCGAATGGCTCTCCCGAATTTCAATCAAAACTATTCGACTTGGGACGTTTACCGCACACGTTTTTGTGCGGACTGATTCCTTTCATTTTTGACTTTATTTACTGACTTGGGCCTATGCCCTGAAGTGCTTGACGCACTAAAACCGCTCGGATATTCTGAGCCCACCCCTATTCAAGCCGAAGCCATCCCCGTTGTGATCAACGGACAAGATGTACTCGGTTGCGCTCAAACGGGAACCGGCAAAACTGCTGCGTTTTCTCTTCCAATGATTCACCGGCTAATCCAACAAGAATTACCGGAAAGTGGTCGTCGACAGCCCAGGGCATTAATCTTGACCCCAACACGCGAGTTGGCGACACAGATTGGCGTGAACCTAAAAGACTATAGCACCCAAACACGATTGCGATCCACTACCATTTTTGGAGGTGTTTCTCAAAATCGCCAGGTGGATGCCTTGCGTCGCGGTATCGATATCGTAGTGGCAACACCGGGTCGATTATTGGATTTGGTGAATCAACGTCACCTCGACTTGCGCGATATCAACACCCTCGTGCTTGACGAAGCGGACACCATGTTGGATATGGGATTCATTAATGACATTCGCAAGATCATTGCGATGCTCCCTGTAGAACGACAAACGTTGTTTTTCTCTGCGACCATGCCTCCCAACATTGTGACGCTTTCGAACGACATCCTTCGGTCACCCGTCCGCATCGAAGTCGCTCGTCAAAGTTCTGCAGCCGAAACCGTTGAGCAGACCATTTATTCGATTCGTCAAAACGACAAGCGTGACTTGCTCGTGGCAATCTTAAAAGACGACGACGTGGATTCCGCGCTCGTTTTCACCCGAACCAAGTACGGTGCGGATAAAGTTGCCAAACACCTCAGCAACTCAGGGATTCAGGCCGAAGCGATTCATGGCAACAAAAGCCAACCCCAGAGGGACCGGGCTATGAACGGATTCAAAAAAGGGAAAATTCGCGTTTTGGTTGCCACTGATATTGCTTCCCGTGGCATTGACGTCGATGAGTTGAGCCATGTGATCAACTTCGAATTGCCCAATATTCCTGAATCCTATGTTCACCGCATCGGACGAACAGGTCGTGCTGGATCAACGGGGAAGGCCCTCAGTTTCTGCAATGAAGCTGACGAGCGCAAGTATCTGCGTGACATTCAAAAACTCATTCAAAAGGAGCTTCCGATTGATTCTTCCCATGAGTGGCATTTGGAGATGCCTCCTGTGAGTACGATCACTGGAGCAACGTCGAAGAAAAAAGCAAGCCGGTCAGGACAGGGTCAATCCCGATCCAATGACAGTTCTCGAGGACGAAGTTCAGACGGTCGTCGCGATCGCCCTCAAGGAGGCGGGCGCAGCGGTGGTCGTAACCCTTCATCCCGCAATTCGGATTCTGATCGATCAGACAGCCGTGGTGGCCGTTCGGGAGGGAATGGAGGAGGACGTTCAAGCTCAGACCGAAGACCCAGCACTTCAGGCAGCCAGCCTAGAAAGCAGTGGGAAGACCGATCCAACGACCGCAAGCCGCAAACTTCTCGCAATGATGGCCGTTCAGACGATCGCCGCAGTGCAGACCGTGGAGGACAAGGGGTAGGACGTTCTGATAACAGACAAGGTGACCGAAGAAGAGATGATCGACCAGCTCGTCAAGGAGAACGTCGCGACAATTCTCGAGGAAGCGCCGCAGGATCAGATCGTCCAAAACGTCAAGAAAGACGTCCAGAACAACGCAGTGGAAGAACGGCTGATTCACGCAATCAAGGGAGTGATTCTAGCTCAAAACCTAAAAAAGCCGTGTTCAAACCCAACGAGCCTAGCAAGGCCCGTCGGACTTTTGGAGGCTTTTTTGGATTTGGTAAAGAGGAATAACATCAACTTTGGCCTGAGAATTGCACCTTTGTAGGGTATGGACTCACAACGCATTCTTATTATTACCTCAGCGGCACTGGCATTAGCCTGTGCCGTTTTGGGTTACCAACTTTACGAGCGTACTGGCGATGTCGAAAAGGGTGAAGCCGACCTTGTCGCCCTTTCTCTCGAAAAAGACCATGTGCTTTTTGACCTTGAAAAGCTCCGGTTTAGCTACGATACGCTGAACACGGAAAACGCGCTTATCATCGCAGAAATTGCAGATCAGCGCGCGCAGATTGACGGGCTCGTTCAACAAGTCCGCAATGGAAATTGGTCCTTATCCCGTGCGAAAAAGGAAGCGGAAACCTTGCGGACAATCATGAAGGGTTATGTTGCCACCATTGACTCTTTGAATCAGCTCAACTTGGCTTTGATTGATGAGAATGACCAAATGAGAGCCCGCGTCGAGGAGGTCCAAGAACGCAATGCCAATCTGGTCATTCGGCAGCAAAATATGGAGGACATCATCAGCACAGGGCAAACACTCCAGGCCTCTGAATCGAGTGCTTCAGGCATTCGTTTATTGAGCAACGGAAAGCAACGTGAAAGCAATCGAGCGGCCCGAGCAGACATGGTTCGTGTCTGCTTTACGTTATTGGAAAACAAGATTGCTTCTCCAGGAAACAAAACAATTCACTTGCAAGTGACCACAGAAAGTGGAGAAATCCTTCTTGGAAGTCAAACAGAATCCACATCCGAAGATCAAATTCCAATCAGTGCCACCCGCCAACTGGATTATGCAAACGAACGATTGGAAGCGTGTGTTTTCTTCATGCCGATTGCACCCTTGTCAGAAGGCATTTATGCCATTTCCATACTCGAAGGTTCGGTGAAGATTGGGGAGACCCAGCTGGTTTTGTATTGACCTGAAGCCTTTGTTAGCGTCCCCACTTGGGACACGTATCACACGCTCTTTTGCTATTGCGGTGGTTGCCCCCGATGAGGTAGCCCAAAGCGAAGGCTCCTTCAAAATAACCGATGCGTTGCTCTGCACCAGCATCCCCTGGTCCTTGTATCCGAATCCAAGGAAGCGAAACTCCCCCCATATGAGCTGTCGTTTGGATGAAGAACCGACGGTGTAATTGTATTCTCAGTCCTGCGTGGAAACCCATCCCCAATCCGCTAATGCGTTGTGGATTCTTTTGACGAACATCGGCCCATCGAAAGTCCGTACTGCACACGACTATGCCTGCACCCGCCGCGCTGAACCCGCTCAACGCGATGTTCGCCTGACGCGCCTCCCAAATGGACCATTCCCGCTCGAAACTGAACCGCACAAAGTTCATTCCATCGCTGTGCTCCAAGTTGAACCCTGGACCCCAATAAATCGACTCATCGACATAGTCCAATACAGGATCAGTTGGGGAAACAATCCCCATGTCACTTGCGCTCGCAAATCCTGATACGTTCACCGTTTGCTTGGTTAGCTTGTATTTCATGTGGTCCCAACCGGCCGAAAACCACCACTTTTCAGATATTTTTTTTCCAAAACGCGCATTGTATTGTGGAATGGTAAATAGCCCTGGATGAAAATACACTTTCGCTTGAAACCGTTCCGGCATATCGTTCGCTTCGACATCATCAAGCGTGAGGTCAAAATCGCCTCCCGGACCTGTTCCCCAGATGTGTACATCAGACGTCGTATACATGGAGCGATTGTATCCCCAAGTGATATACCAGTCCCCCTCCTCTGTTTGCCCCACGGCATCCATTGAGACCAAGCCCAAAAGGACGAGCAGGATCGCTGGGGCTTTCATTCGTCTATCAATTCCTTCCGTGCGCTGAAAAATCATGCCCCAAAAGTAAGCGCTTCCCGTCTTCATTTGGGACATGACCAAACACATCGAATGCCCTCCTCCAATGCAGACCACAAAAAGAGGTCTGTGGGGGGAAGATATCGCAGCAAAGCATTTACAATCCATGGGGTATACCATCGTCGAACGCAATTGGAGATACCGAAAATTGGAGGTTGACCTCATCGCCCGGCTTCAACATGATTGGGTCTTCATTGAAGTAAAAACACGAAAAAAAGGATATTTAGCCAGTGCTTTGGAGGCCGTGAATCTCCACAAACAACAGCGTATTATTGAAGCTTCACACCACTTTATTCGGGGTCTTTCCCAGCCTCCGATGTCCATTCGGTACGACATTATTTGCGTTGAATTCGACACTGTAGGATCTCGAATTCAACACATCCCAGATGCTTTCATTTCACTGCCCTGAAGCCTTTATCTTTGCTGCATCATGAGGAAAACTCCTTCAGCAGGCCGACGCGCCTCAACTACCGGTTCAAAAGGCCAATCGAAGTCGACGAAAAGAACGACAACGGGCGGACGAAAAACCGGCGGTTCCAAAACATTCCGACCAGGAACAACAGGGAAACCGCATACAGGAAAGTCTCCTCATGCCTTTGGTGGGACCAAAAAAGTCCCTTCCGTAAAAAAGCCGTTGCCCAACAGCAACGCACCGATGCGATTGAATCGCTTTGTCTCCAACGCAGGGATTTGTTCACGCCGAGAAGCCGATGTGCTGATTGAATCAGGAGCCGTTATGGTCAATGGTGAAATCGTCACATCGATGGGCTTCAAGGTGGCGTCTACCGATGTCGTCCATGTTGGTGGGGAAGCCATTCGCCCTGATGCCAAAAGGTATGTTCTGTTGAACAAGCCCAAAGGTTTTGGGACCTCCATTGCTGATTTCAATGCCCGAAGGGGGGTTATGGAATTGGTTCAAAAAGCATGCAAAGAAGAAATTCGGCCATTGGATAAGTTGGATCGCGAAAGCACCGGCTTGATGCTTTTCACCAACGATGAGCCGCTCGCCGTTCGTCTCAATGATCCACGAAGTGGCATGAAACGCCTTTACCACGTTATTCTTTCTGACAAGCTGAGCGTAACTCATTTGGAGGCTATGAGAGCTGGGTTCGTCTTAGACGAAGGATTTGTTAAGGCTTCCGCCGTTGAGGTTGTTGGCGAAGACCGGCACCAAATCGGCTTGGAGATCATGTCCAGTAGAAGTCGGATTGCCCGTCGCATGTTTGAGCATTTCGGTTACAAAGTGCACAAAGTTGACCGCGTAATCATCGGTCCGCTTTCCAAGAAAAACGTACCCCGTGGCACCTTCCGGCACTTAACGGAAGCAGAAGTCAACATGCTTCTCATGTCATCCTAAGAGTCCTTGCCGATGCGTAGTTTAGTGATCATCCCAACGTACAATGAAATCGAGAACATCCACAAGATGCTCGACACTGTTCTTGGGCTTCAGCCGCCATTCGACCTGCTCATTGTTGACGATGGCTCTCCAGATGGCACCGCAAAAGCCGTTCAGTCTGTGCAGGCGAACCATCCGCAACGAATCCACCTGTTAGAGCGCTCTGGAAAGCTCGGATTGGGAACCGCTTACATTGCTGGTTTTCAATGGGCTTTGGAGCGAGATTATCAGTTGGTTTATGAAATGGATTGCGATTTTTCACACAAACCAAAGGACCTGGTTCGGCTCCGTCAAGCGTGCATCGATGGGGCCGACGTCGCGGTTGGCTCGCGCTACGTCAAGGGAGGAGCCGTGAGCAATTGGCCCATCGGTCGTGTTCTTATGAGTTACTTCGCATCCGTATATGTGAACAGCATCTTGTGGCTCGGCGTCCGCGATAGCACCGCTGGATTCAAATGCTATCGTCGCGAAGTATTGGAGAAAATTGATTTGACCCGCATCCGTTTTATTGGATACGCCTTTCAAATCGAAATGAAATACAACGCCAAACAACTGGGGTTCAAAATTGAAGAAGTCCCGATTACGTTTGCCGACCGCGAACTGGGCACAAGCAAGATGAGTATGGGTATTTTCAAAGAGGCTTTTCTCGGTGTTCTTCAAATGCGCCTTCGCGGTGTTAAACCGGCATCTAACGCGTCATGAGTGCCGCACAACCAACCCTTTTCAGCCAAGCCATCATCGTCACAGACGGGAAGAGCGAGGTAGGTGATGTTCTCATTGGTTCAAATGGAACGATTGTAGCCGTTGGTGGGGACCTTTCGGAGCATCCAGGAGCGAATCAGGCCATTGTTATTGATGCGAAGGACCAGTGGTTAATGCCCGGCTGCATTGACGACCAGGTTCACTTCCGCGAGCCCGGCCTTACCCACAAAGCAGAAATTGCGACGGAATCAGCCGCAGCGGCAGCCGGGGGAATTACCTCCTTCATGGAAATGCCCAATACGGTTCCTCAGGCTCTCACCCAGCAGCTGTTGGAAGACAAGTACGAGAGAGCCGCTGAGGTTAGCGCTGTGAACTACTCCTTTTTCATGGGAGCCTCCAATGACAACTTGCCGGAAGTTCTCAAAACAGATCCCAAACGGGTTTGTGGAATCAAGGTTTTCATGGGCTCCTCAACAGGAAATATGCTCGTAGACAATCGCGAGGTGTTGGAAGCGGTATTCAAGGAAAGCCCCATGATCGTCGCCACACATTGTGAAGACGAACAAACAATTCGCAGAAACACCGAACAGGCTCGAGCGCTTTTTGGAGAAGCGATTCCCATCAACCATCACCCCATCATTCGGAGCGCTGAAGCCTGTTACCGTAGCTCATCAATGGCCGTAGAATTGGCTGAAAAATGGAATACACGCCTGCACATTCTCCACATTTCTACCGCGAAAGAGGTGGGGTTGTTTCGCAACGACATTCCAACGAGTGAAAAGCGCATAACAGCTGAGGCGTGTGTACACCACCTCTGGTTTACCGATGACGATTACGATGAGAAAGGAACTTTCATCAAGTGGAACCCTGCGGTAAAGACCCTTGCGGACCGGGCAGAAATACGCGCTGGTTTGCTTGACGGCCGAATCGATGTCGTCGCCACAGACCATGCGCCTCACACCTTGGAAGAAAAGCAACAGTCTTATTTCAACGCTCCTTCGGGCGGGCCACTCGTTCAACATGCATTGGTAGCGATGCTGGAGCTCGTCCACCAAGGTGTATTGCCGATACATGAGGTCGTCAACCTTATGGCACATCGCGTTGCAACGGTCTTTGACATCCCCAATCGAGGGTATATCCGTCCAGGTTATCAGGCCGATTTAACCCTTGTATCACCGAATAGTCTTTGGACAGTTGAACGTCAAGATTTGCTGTACAAATGCGGGTGGTCACCGTTCGAAGGAACGGTCTTCAAGTCACGAATCACTGGAACTTGGGTCAATGGCGTTCATGTGTTTGATGGACAATCCATTCAGACCACTCAAGGCAACCACGCTGGGCAACGGCTAACTTTTGACCGATGAGCCGGTTGATCCTTGTGCTCTTACTAGCGGGTTTGGGGGCGTGCTCATCATCCAAACAACCCGAGATCACTCCACCGTCTCACATTCTCGGCCGTGACAGCTTTTTATTGATGCTCACTGAAGTGCAGTTAATTGAAGGCGTCTCCAAACAGCGGTTGTTACGCAATGATGATGAAGAGGCGCTCTTAACAGGTCATTACGCCGAACTTTTTCAGCGCTTTGACATCTCCGAGTCGACATTTTTAGAGAGCTACAGGTGGTGGTATACCCAGCCAGCGGCGATGGACGCGCTGTTGCAAGAGGCCGCTGAAGCATTGACCGCTATGGAGCGCATTTCTGTTCAATCCGAAACAGACGAGCGCAAGCGCTAATTGGAGCTCAATTGCTTCTTGCAGATTCTAGCAGTCTCGGAAATAACCGCGTTGATGGATTGGTATTTCCAGACGATACCGGCTTCCCCCAACGTCTTTTCCAATCGGTCACTTTGGTAGCTGTGGTTTTTATGAGTGGTGGCTACGGATTCCTTTGTTGCTTTTGCGCGCTTACCCGAAATGAACTCCAGCGCCATGGATAAACGCCAAACCGCACCCATCATCCAAGGCTTGACCGGTCGAGAAGGCCGTGGTATCTTAAAATCGTCCGCCATTTGATCGAATACAGATTGGTACGACCTGTTTTCTGCATTCAGTAGATAACGTTTTCCCCAGCATTTCTGATCGCCTAACACATGGCATGCACGGGCTACATCATGTGCCGCAACAAAGCCATTTGACCCCGTAGGATGCCATTTCAATCCCTTGTAAACCATCGCAAACAAAGCCGATGAACTTCGGTTAAAGTCGCCCGCTCCAAGGATGACTGTTGGGTTCAATGTCAACACCTTCAATCCCTCTTCCTGGCCGCGCCAAACCTCAAGTTCTGACTCAAACTTACTGTGTGCATAGGCCGTTACATTTGGCCCGCTTTCAAAGGGAACTTCTTCGTGCACCGGCTCACCCGTCACCCTGCCTAAGGCTGCCACAGAACTCAGGTGTACCAACTCTTCCACTCCCACGTGCAACATCGCGTTTACAAGTATTCTCGTGGCATCGCGGTTGACCCGCATCATGTGTTGGGCATCTTTGGGGTGAAAAGAAACGACCGCAGCGAGATGATAAACACGGGAGCATCCTGCGATGGCCTCTTCTATAAAAGAACCATCCAAGAGATCTCCTTCACACCATTCTACTCTTTGGCCGTCCAAACCACGATGATTTAGAAAGCGAAGCAACGCCTTTCGATCAGACTGTGGACGACACAATAGGCGCACTTCACGGCCTCCAGCCAACAATTCAGCCACCAAGTAGCGGCCAACCAAACCTGTTCCACCCGTAACGAATTCCATGATTCAAATTTAGTTGGAGAATAGGCCCGAAATTCGCAACTCCGATGGCACGTTCTACGCACATTCAACAAATCCTTGATCGCCTCCCGCATCAGCCAGGAGTCTACCAGCATTTTGATGCCGTAGGCAAGCTGCTGTACGTCGGTAAGGCCAAGGATTTGAAAAAACGTGTGACCAGCTACTTCACCAAACAACAGCATGAAAACGGGAAAACCCGTCTATTGGTTTCTAAAATCGCGGACGTTCAGTGGTTGATTACACCCACGGAAGCTGATGCTTTATTGTTGGAGAATAGCTTGATCAAGGAGCACAAGCCCATTTACAACATCCAACTCAAAGACGACAAGACTTACCCCTATATCGTCATTAAAAAAGAGCCCTTCCCAAGGGTTTTTGCCACGCGCCAATTCATTCGCGACGGCAGCGAGTACTTCGGTCCGTTTCCGAGCGTAAAAACCATGCACACGGTGTTGGAGTTGTGCCGCAAGCTCTATCCCATCCGAACATGCAGCTTGTCTCTGACTGCTGAAAATATCGAAGCGCAAAAGTTTCGAGTGTGCCTAGAGTACCACATCGGGAATTGCCTCGGTCCCTGTGCGGGGCACCAGCACAGCGAATCCTATGAAAAAAGCATTGACGCCATTCGCTTCCTCCTCCGAGGGAATCTTGCCGAAGTCGTGCGCCTGTTGGAACGGCAAATGAAGACCGCCGCAGACGCGCTCGCTTTTGAAGATGCGGAGCGTTTCAAACTGCGCCTGCAATCCGTTCGGAAGTACCAGGCAAAAAACACCATCGTACACCCGACCATCACCGATGTGGATGTTTTTTCTGTGGTCCAAGACGCTCGTTGCGCCTATGTCAACTTCCTGAAAGTGCAAAACGGCTCCATCATTCAAGGACATACAGCCGAAGTGAAGCGAAAGCTAGGAGAGGAAAACAGAGAGGTTCTCGAAGCCGCAATCGTGCAAATGCGCGATCGATTTCAAAGCGAATCAAAAACAATTTACACGCCCTTCCTCATTGAATTGGCCTTGCCAGGCGTCACGAGTCACGTGCCGCAACGAGGCGATAAATTGAGGTTGGTAGAGCTCTCCGAACGCAATGCCAAGTTTTACATGCGTGACCGGCAAAAACACCTGGAGCAGACCAATCCCGAAGCATCTACACAACGTCTTCTCGAGACAATGCAGGAAGACCTTCGCTTGACTGCATTGCCCGTTCACATCGAATGCTTTGATAACAGCAACATCCAAGGAACCAACCCAGCATCAGCTTGTGTCGTGTTCAAAAATGGAAAGCCAGCGAAATCAGACTATCGCAAGTTCAACATTCAAACCGTGGTCGGACCCGATGATTTCGCCTCGATGCGTGAAGTCGTTTATCGACGGTACAAGCGGTTATCTGAAGAAGGTCAGCCTTTGCCGCAATTGATTGTCATCGACGGCGGAAAGGGGCAGTTGTCTCATGCCATGGAAGCCCTTGAGGAATTGGGGCTTCGCGGGGAAATTGCCATCATAGGCATTGCCAAACGGCTTGAAGAGATCTTCTTTCCTGGCGATAACTTGCCGTTATTCATTGACAAGCGTTCGTCCACACTTAAGTTGATTCAACACTTGCGGAATGAAGCTCACCGATTCTCCCTCGCGCACCATCGGGATTTACGTAGCAAAGCCGCATTGCATTCAGAGTTGGACGACATCCCGAGCGTTGGAAGCGTGACCCGTCACAAACTCATGGCTCACTTCAAAACAATTCTCGCCATTCGACAAGCTTCTGAAGACGAGCTGTTGGCGGTGGTCAACTTGAAGGTTGCTAAAAACATCTTGAAGTTCTTCAAGGCTTCCGATTCCTGAGGCTTCTAGCTCAAAAACTGGGGCCCCGACTCCAGTGCGCAGTGATCTGCGGGGAATCGGTGTCGGTTGGCTACTATGCGGCGGTATCCCCATCTTGTCAACGGTTTAAACAAAACTGAACACGCCAAAACAATCGCTTCCTGAAGCGGAGAACGCAAGGTCTTGGCAAGGCAGCGCAAGGCGTCCAATTCGATCAAAGCCTGAGCATCGGTGTAGACAACCAAAGACGCAAACGGTGCAGTGCGAAGATTCGCTGGAAGCACCTTGAGGGCTGTTTCTCCTTGAAGCGATGCAAACCGCAAGCCGCTTTCTTTCTTTTGCCAAGCAATGCACTGGCGAACGGCTCGACTGCACAAACCACATGCGCCATCATAAAACAAGATGGGTGAGCCCGTGACTTCACTCACCATCGGAAATGCGGGTCTTCTATGCCGGATGTAAGTTCCTGGTAGGCCGCGACAAGTTCTTCGACAATAGACGCTGCAGGTTGAATCCACTTAATTTGACCGCTCACTTGACCAATTTCAAGTTCGCCTTCGTTTAAATCGCCCTCGAACATGCCTTTTTTAGCGCGGCCTCTACCCAGCAGACTACGCAATTCCTCGACACCAACCCCAGCCTCTTCGGCTGCTGCGACTTGCTTAGAAAAGGGATTGTCCAACAAACGCACCGGCGTCAAGTCTTTGAGACGTAAAAGCGTTTCTCCTTCCCCGGCTTCTAAAATGCGCTCTTTGAATGCGCGGTGGGCCGACGATTCAGGTGTCGCCACAAAGCGACTTCCTATTTGTACCCCCTCCGCTCCCAAGGCAAAGGCTGCGAGCGTGGTTCGGCCATCATGAATCCCTCCAGCAGCGATGACCGGAATTTGGAGTGCATCCGCAACTGCGGGGACCAGGCACATGGTGGTCGTTTCTTCTCTTCCATTGTGACCGCCTGCCTCAAACCCTTCGGCGACTACGGCATCCACCCCAGCCGCCTCAGCTTTCAAAGCAAACTTCACGCTGCTGACCACATGGACCACACGAATGCCCTTCGCTTTGAGCACTGAGGTCCATTTTGACGGGCTTCCCGCACTCGTAAACACAATCGGAACACCCATCTCCATAATGGTCTGCATGTGCTCTTCTATGGCTGGATAAATCAAAGGGACGTTTACAGCAAATGGCCGGTCTGTTGCAGCCTTGCATTTCGCTATTTGGTCGCGCAAGACTTCAGGGTACATGGATCCCGCCCCGATCACCCCCAAACCTCCAGCGTTTGAAACCGCACTGGCGAGTTCCCAACCGCTGCACCAAATCATTCCTGCTTGAACAACGGGCCATTGCACTCCAAAAAGGGCTTGTAGACGGTTCATCGTTCAAAGAGTTTGAGGTTGTCCTGTTCAACGGCAGGGTTCCGGACTTCCGTATTGAAAAATATGCGAGACTTCTCTGATTGCTCTTCCCAATCAACATGGTTGACATTCAGCGCTATGCCCAAACCTTGCAGCCAAGCCGTCTGATCCAACGGCCAGTCCCATCCAACCCCTTTTGAGTCCAAGTCACGCCATGGGGTGCGATCACTGATCAAAACAGGGCATCCGTGGGCCCATGCCTCCACGATAGAATGTCCAAAATTTTCTTGGGTGGTTGACGACAAGAAGTAATGCGCTTTCTGCCAAAAAGGGGCCAATTCCGTCGGAGCCATTCCACCGACAAACTCCACGACGACTCGATCCTGATTTCGAGCCATGGCAACCAATTCCTTTTGATACGCCTCATCCTCTACGGGACCGATAAAGGTCATCTTAATTGGACGAGAACTCGGAGCATTCAGCAGGGCCTTCAGTCCAAAGTGCAGGTTCTTAACGCGGTGAATCCGACCGACCGAAACCACATTCCAATTCTCCGCAACCCTCGGAAATTCTTCCAAAATGCTACCTCCTGGGATATTTTGAGCCACCCGGCAATCCGCATTCATAAACTGTCCCAACACCTCATCTCGCTCCATGGCTGTTGAAGCATGCCAACGCACATTTCGAAACAATCCTGTAGCACGTGCATACGACAAGAACACTCGCTTTTTCAAGGGTTTCAAGCTGAGAGCAGCAGACCCTAACATTCCTCTTGGAGCCAAAACGATCCGCAGATTGTCCCTTTTTCGAGCAACGCGCAAAGGGATCAAGGTGAAGTGTTTCGAAAAAACACTGTTCAAGTGCAACCAATCTGGATTCAGTTCACCTAAGATTTGGGTCCATGCCTTGGAGTTCCAATTCGATCGGGTCCAATGCATCACCTGAATGCTTCCCGCGCCACATTCGACTGTTTGCCACGTATCCAAAAGGACATCCAAAGGACGGTCCTGTCCCAAGTCATATGCTCCAGATATGACCCAAACATCATACCTACTTGCGAGCAAAGAAACTAGATTGAACGTGCTTCGTATGGGTCCTCCCGCTCGGAATGCCGGGGGGAACCAGTCCACCGAAACCACGATCCGTTGGCGATTGGCTTCAGACAATCCCATGGCGCTTCATCCAGTTCCCGAGTACGACAAGCATCCAAATGCGAGAAAAAGTCCAGCGGGAATCTCCTGCCAGAAAAGCCTCCCAAATGCGCTCAATGTGTTTCGCATTGATCGACCCCAACCCAGACAACGCATCCAATCCCTCTTCGCAAAGAGGCTTCAATTCGGCACGCATCCATTGCTCCCACGGTAGGGCGAATCCCATTTTGGGACGGTTGACCACCTCTTTGGGCAACAAGTCAGGCAACGCGTCAGTTAATAATTTCTTAGGCGTGTGGGGCCACTTCTCCTCATCGGACGCCGCCAAAGCCTCGACAACAAGGTGATGGTCTAAAAATGGCACGCGCACTTCAAGGGCATGTGCCATGGACATCTGATCCGTATCACGCAACAAGGTATGCCCCATATATGTGTGCATTTCTGCCAAACCGACCTTACTCAAAAAAGGCAAATTAAACCCCGCTGTTCCGGGCTCCAAGGCCTGCTGCATCCAACCAAAAACGGCATTGGGATGACGTGCCAAACCTGGAGCAACTTTACGCAAGTCCCGCTCCAAAAGCATTTGACGCGATAGCGGGTACGTGTGCTCCAAATCGAAGTAATCGCCCGCTAGGATGTCCGCCATCTTACGCGCCGTTCCCGTCGATTTAATGGAGGAATAGACTGAGCCAACCAATTTTCTCAACCCCTTGGGCCAAGAGGCAAGCCACCGTTTTTGAACGAGGTCATGAGAACGGATAAAAACGGGGTAACCGGCAAACAATTCGTCTCCACCCAAACCACTCAAAGCCACCGTAATTCCCGCCTTTTTCGTTGCTTCGCTTACCACGAATGTGTTGGGTCCATCTCCTGATGGGTGATCCATTGCTGCGAGAGCTGCAGGAACCTGTTCCAAAAAGCTTTCTGCCGTCAATCGAATCTCGTGGTGGTTCGTATTGAAACGCTCTGCAATGAGCCGTGAATAGGGGCTCTCATCAAATTCACCTTCATTGAAGGTGACGCTAAACGTTGAGATCTGGTGTTCCGAAACCTCTTGCATCAACCCGACGATTGCGCTCGAATCAATTCCTCCAGACAAAAACGCCCCAAGTGGAACATCGGCGCGCATACGCAACCGGACGGCCTCTTTCAATTGCGTGCGAATGCGATCCGTGCGTTCTTTTCGAGTGGAGACCGGCGGCAATAAAGATGCTTCATGCGCGGCATCCCACCATTTCTCCATCTGCATCTCTTCCCCCTGCAATCGGATCCAATGTCCCGGTTCAAGGAGCTTGACATCTTTGAGTATGGTGCGGGGCGCGTGAACCGTTTGGTACCGCAAATAATCCGCCAACCCGACAGGGTCGTGCTCTCGTTTGACGCGATTCGAAGCTAACAGGCTGCGGATTTCACTGGCAAACAACAAAGCACCATTCGACTCCGAATAATACAGCGGCTTAATTCCAAGGCGATCGCGGACCAGCAACAATTCGCGCTGCTCCGAATTCCACCAGGCAAACGCAAACATCCCGTTGAACCGGTGAAGGGCTGAACGACCCCATTGCCGCAGCGCAACTAAAACCACTTCCGTGTCGCTATCCGTTTGAAAATCGTGGTGCGCTTCGAGCTCAACGCGTAATTCTCGGTAGTTGTACACCTCCCCGTTGAAGACCAAAGCATCACCTGATTTCGCGTCCAAAAACGGCTGATTGGAAGCCTCTTGTGTGTCAATGATGCTCAATCTTTGGTGGCCGAGTACAAGCTCTAAATCCGTATCCCAAATACCTGAAGCATCCGGTCCTCGATGGGCCAGAGCGGCATTCATGCCAGCTATCGTTTCCCGCGCCTCATCCCGCGCTTGTTGACCGGTTAAACCATATATGCCTGTGATGCCACACATATTAGTCTGCGCCCTCAGTGTTTTCTTTTCTTGCCGCCAATA